>NZ_JBQKCL010000011.1:0-139415 GCF_052122375.1 Blautia sp. HCP3S3_H10_2 | reverse complement strand
TGGTAACTTAACAATAAATACATTTTAAAGAAGAATCAACTGCCTTTTTAATAAAAAAACAGTAAAACTGCGCCACAGCCTTGGCAGGCCATCGCGCAGCGATTTTGTTCAATTTGAAGTTTCTGTTGAGTATCAAAAACAGATTATAAATATTTAACGAGGTATTATATGGAAATTGTGAAATTGAATTCCGACACTTTAAAAGATATGAACAAGGCTAATGAGCCATTTGAAATAATAGGCAAACTCAAACCGACATTTGTTAATGATGAATGGACTTATACAGAAGAAATCTATGACTATTCGTATTTACATTCATATCCTAATGAAGATTGTGACTATTCACTTTATATTGAAAATCCTGATAGGGAAGTTTTTTTGGCATATTCCGACAAAGAATGTATTGGTCAAATAGTCTTAAAAAAAGATTGGAATAAGTATGCTTTAGTAGAGGATATATGTGTGTCGAGAACTAGCAGAGGAAAAGGAGTTGGAACTGCTTTAATACAGAAAGCTATTGAATGGGCAAAAGGCAAGGAGTTAGATGGTCTGGCTTTAGAAACGCAGGATAATAATTTGTTAGCATGTAGATTTTATTCAAAATGTGGATTTGTTATTGGAGCAGTAAATACTATGCTTTATAAAAATTTTTCCAAACCTTGGTCTGATTCAACAGCAATATTCTGGTATTTGAAGTTTTGATGAAAATTCGGATTTGTGAGGCAGAAGGGAAAATATGAAATGATATACAAATACAACGAAACCGTATCAGCAAAAGCCTTATCAGATTTGCGTGAATCTGTAGGTTGGAACAGAATGGAAAATGAGTATACAAACCCTTTGATGAAATCATATTATCATATCGCCGTTTATGTAAAAGATGAACTGGTTGGATATATTGATTGTGTGTCAAATGGTGTTACAGATGCTTACATTCAAGATTTGATGGTTCATCCGGATTATCAAGGCAAAGGTGTTGGCACCGATTTGATGAATAAGATGATTATGTATCTGAAAGAAAAACGCATATATATGATTTCTGTTGTTTTTGAAGAAAGTTTAAAGCCGTTTTACGATAAATTCGGTTTCTATAATATGCTTTGTGGACAAATGGAAACCTTTAGCAGCAATTAAATATCACGAGGGTTCAATCATATACAAGCATTGTGTTAACTTCAAAATCGAGCACTGGAAAATTTCAGGTTGTCGGATTGTAAAGGCAGATCCTTACGCAAGGTGCAGGAGAAAGACTCCGCTCGGGTTAAGGGCGAAGCACCTTAGCAGGTCAAGGGTGCAACCATTGCCCAGTTAGTGGCGTTTCGCCACTAAGTACTGGGTATTACTTGTAGCAGAGCTTCACAAGTTTTGGCAACTTCGTTGCTGTTCCCTTCGGGAAAATAATTAAATATTGTTGCTATTAACAGACTGAGTAGAGAAATTTACTTGGTCTTTTTTTGTCAGAATATGAAAGGAAGATGGTTATGAAAGCAACTAGACATAATGGAAGATCAGGTAAGCATGGGACTTACGATGCAAAGCATAATGACCGCAGATTTGATGTGGAGAATAGTGAGCATATTGACGCAGAGAGGACGAAATTCAATGTCTATTGGGACTGCTATCAGGGATACAGTCTGCCGAATGATGAGAACGAAAGGGCAAGGTTCACTTTTTCGGAAGTGGAGAAAGCCTACTATGTTGAGAATTATTCAGATCATGTGGACGGTCAGAATGAAAGAAATCGAAAGGCAAGGCACTATGACCGTGTAAAAACGATTGATGGTATTCTCGAAAATAACAAAACGTGTCCGGAAGAAACTTTATTACAGCTTGGAAACATTGACGGAACAGTTTCAGCCGATGTGCTTGCTCAGATTAGCGCAGAATACTTTGAGGAATTTAATAAGAGATATGGTTCTCATGTACATATTTTGGACTGGGCTTTACATCTTGATGAAGCTACTCCGCATATCCATGAAAGGCACGTTTTTGACGCATTGAACCAGTATGGAGAATTATGTCCCCAACAGGATAAGGCATTGGAAGAATTAGGGTTTGAACTTCCGAAGCCGAATGAGAAAAAGGGAAAGTACAACAATCGGAAGATGGTCTTTGATGATGAGTGCAGAAAGCTGTTCATTAGCATATGTCAGAAACACGGATTGGATATTGACATTGAACCGGTCTATGGTGGTGTGAGCTATTTGGAGAAGCAGGATTTTATTATCATGAACCAGCAGAAACGTATTGACGAGAAGCAAGCCATCTTAGACGGGCTTATGATGAAGATAGAGGACGTAAACGCAGTTGTTGAGGAAGCAGTTGACCTTGCCTATGAAAAGGCTTGTGAGGTTGTCATAGAGCGTGTGAAAGAGGAAACTGTGAAGCATGATGTTGATGTAGTAAAAGATTACGGAGAATTGTTACAGAAACAGCCGAAGGAGAAACTCAGCGACAGTTCTAAGTCGGTAGCTTCCAAAGTCGTAAATGCGATTGTTTTCCGACTGGAGAAAGCGTCTCAGGTTCTTCTTGGCAATATTATTTCTGCCCTGAATGAGCCGAAGAATAAGACTAAGGCAAAGGAGCAGATCAAGGAGCACGCAAGGGTATCTATTCAGGAAAAATTGAAAGCCATGCAGAAGCAAATTAGGGAAGATGAGCAGAAACGAGACGTGCCTATCAGAAAAAAGAATATGGAACTTTAAGGAGCATTTGTTATCCATGACTGGAGAGACAGATGCTTTTTTATTGTCCGGAAAGGATATTATGGGAGTATTTGATGAAGTAAAGGAACGAGTGACCGCAAGGGCGGTTATGGAGCGGGCCGGTATTGTTTTCAATCGGGGTAATATGTGCAAGTGTCCGTTTCATCAGGATAAGACAGCGAGCATGAAAGTAAAGCCGATGGATAAAAAATATTTTTGCTTTGGTTGCGGGGAAAAGGGAGATGCAATTGATTTTGTTGCTAAGTATTATAACCTTTCTCCCAAAGATGCAGCTATGCAGATTGCTGATGAATTTGGAATAGCTTATGACAGTTCGGTGCGGTCTCCACCAAAGCCGGTCAGGAGAGAAAAATCTCCAATGCAGATACTGGAAGAAGCTAAAACAAAGACCTATCGTGTGTTATCTGATTATTTTCATTTGTTAAAAGAATGGGAGAGAGACTTCAAACCGAAAAGCATTGATGAAATTGATGCAAGGTATGAGGAAGCGGTGCAGAATCTGCCTAAGGTGCAATATCAGCTTGATACTTTGCTATGGGGATTAGAGGAAGAAAAAGAAATGCTGGTAAAAGATTTGGGAAAGGGGGTGGCAGATATTGAACGAAAAGTTAGTGAGTATCGCAGAAATCAGAGAACAGTTAATCACAACAGACAAAGGAGCTGTGAAGCAGTGCATTAGGAATGTTGTTACAGTATTGCAGAATGATCCGAAGTTCAAGGGTGTTATTCGTTACAACATGATGACAGATCGGAACGACATTGTAAAAGACTTAGGGTGGTATCGGGAAAGCCCTGTGCTGACTGATTCTGACATAGACCATATCATGCTGTATCTTGAAGAGAATTACAGTCTGACCACGGAGAAAAAGATAAAATCGGCAATCAATGTGGTCGCTATGGAAAACAAGTATCACCCGATTCAGGAAAAACTCAATTCCTTAGTGTGGGACAAAAAAGAGCGTATCAAAGATGTGCTGTATCACTTTCTTGGAGCGGATAGGAATGTCTATACCTACGAAGCAATGAAAGTTCTTTTGTTGGGGGCTATTTCAAGAGTGTTTCGCCCAGGGACGAAGTTTGAGTATATGCTGATACTGGTGGGTGGTCAGGGAGCCGGAAAGTCCACATTTTTCAGGTTCCTTGCCATGAATGATTCATGGTTTACTGATGATCTGAAAAAACTTGATGATGAAAATGTGTTCCGTAAAATGCAAGGACATCTAATCATAGAACTGTCGGAAATGATAGCGACTGCCAGTGCCAGGAGCATTGAGGATATTAAGTCTTTTATCAGCCGGCAGAGTGATATTTATAAAGTACCTTATGAGACACAGCCAAAGGACAGACCGAGACAGTGCGTGTTTGGCGGTACTTCCAACGCTATGGATACGCTTCCGCTTGATCGTACCGGTAACAGACGATTTATGCCGGTCATGGTCTATCCTGAGAGAGCAGAGTGCCATATTCTTGATAATGAAGCAAGTTCAAGGGAATATATCGAGCAGGTGTGGGCGGAAGCTATGGAGATATTCAGATCAGGAGAGTTCAGGCTGATGCTTGGCAAGGAATCAGCGGAATACCTGAAAGATTATCAGAAGCAGTTTATGCCGGAAGATGCTGATGCCGGAATGATACTTGCCTTTCTTGATGATTTCAAAGGAGACAGGGTTTGTTCTAAACTGTTGTGGAAAGAAGCCCTTCACAGAGATTACGAACCTAAGAGGATTGAACTAAAGCAGATTTGTGATATTATGAACAATTCTGTGACCGACTGGGTTATGAGTGATGGAGCAATGCATTTCGGAGATTATGGCAAGCAACGAGGTTGGGTGCGTGTCGGTTCGTCTCAGGAGATCCCCGACAAAGCGGACAGCGATGGTTTTATGGAAATACCGAAACAGTTGGAATTGGAGATACCATTTAAGTAACAAAATTGATGAAGTTACCTTGTTGTTACTTATGTTGTTACCCAGTGGAAGCATTGATTTTACTGGGTTTTCTATGAAAGGTAACAAAAGTAACAAGAAAATAGAAAAATAAATAAAATACGGGTAGCAAGTATAGGTAGCGGTGATTTGAGAAGTCTTTTCGGTCATGTTACCTTTTTTGTTACCCTTTCCCTTGTAGGGGGAATTTGGGAAAGGAGCGGAGCGAATGCAAGAAGAGAAAACGGTGGAAAACAAAGCAAATTATATAGATGGCGGTAATTTTAAGACGAGAATCGGCAATACTACTTACCTTGTCGGGGTGTTCTTCAACAATGCGAAAAAGGTAACAGTAGAGGACAGAATAAAGAATTTAATACGTCAGGAAGTGGTTGCTGGCAATTTCTAAGCCAGTTAATCATTAAAACGAACATTTTTTATAGTGAATTATCATTCTCTGTATTGACAAAACGCTTCCGAAGGGAACTGTGCTTCTGGAAGTTGGCAGTATGCTGGCAAAAGGCAGTCCGATGACGGATGAGAATGGAAAAATCGTGCGGGACAAAGAGGGAAAAGTTATATACGAACCGTATAAAATCAAAGTTTTGAATACAATTAACTTCAAAAAATCCATGCACTATAATCCATTTGTATATATCCGCAGTGAAAAAGATATTCTAAAACTGGTAACAACCATTATTGCTAACACCAAAGGTGAAGGGCAGCAATCGGGTGAGGATTTTTGGGTAAAGGCGGAAAAACTTTATTATTGTGCCCTGATCGGTTATATCTGGTATGAAGGTAGGGAAGAGGAAAAGAATTTCAATACTTTGCTTGCAATGATTAATGCGTCAGAAGCCAGGGAAGATGATGAGAATTTCAAGAATCCAGTAGATATGATGTTTGATGAACTGGAGCAGAAAGACCCGAACCATTTTGCGGTAAGGCAGTACAAAAAATACAAGCTGGCTGCCGGTAAGACAGCAAAATCTATTCTGATCAGTTGTGGTGCAAGACTCGCACCCTTTGATATTGCGGAACTGCGGGAGCTTATGAGTTATGACGAACTGGAACTGGATTTGGTCGGTGACAGGAAAACAGCATTGTTTGTTATTATTTCAGATACCGATGATACCTTTAATTTTATTGTTTCTATTATGTACACACAGCTTTTTAATCTGCTCTGTGACAGAGCTGATGATGTATATGGAGGTAGACTTCCAATTCATGTGAGGTGTCTCCTAGACGAGTTTGCGAACATCGGACAAATTCCAAAATTTGAAAAACTGATTGCTACGATTAGAAGCCGGGAAATCTCAGCTTCTATTATTTTGCAGTCAAAGTCTCAGCTTAAGGCAATTTATAAGGATAATGCTGATACCATCGAAGGGAACTGTGATACGACCTTATTCCTGGGTGGAAAGGAAAAAACGACATTAAAGGAAATAGCGGAGATCCTGGGAAAAGAAACCATAGATCTTTATAACACATCGGATACGAGAGGCAGTCAGCGGTCTTATGGAATGAACTACCAGAAAACAGGAAAGGAGTTGATGAGCCAGGATGAAATAGCAGTCATGGACGGGGGAAAATGTATTCTGCAGGTGAGAGGTGTCAGACCATTTTTCTCAAATAAATACGATATTTGCAAACATAAAAACTACAAATATCTGTCCGATTATGACAAAAAGAATACTTTTGATATTGAAAAATATCTGAGTACTAATCTGATACTAAAATCAGAGGATGAAGTGGAACTGTATCAGATGTAACTTCTCGACAAATTGTCGGGAAGTGGATTATGGGAGGAAATCATGAATAATTTGGAAAAAAGGAACAGTCGGTATCCATCGACGAAAATGAATATACCGACTGTACGTGTGAGGAATTTTCCAAGTAGAAAATCCTATGCTTAGTGTAGCACAAAAGGCAGGGTTTATATAGTGTTTTCTTCCCTTTCTGGAAAAAATCTAAGAAAGGACTGGAAAATGTAAGTTTTCCAAAGGTACACTTATGGCATTTTTTACAACGGCAATTACGACCTTAAAAACATTGGTTTGTGCGATCGGAGCCGGACTTGCAGCCTGGGGAGTGATCAATCTGCTGGAAGGATATGGAACGGACAATCCGGGTGCAAAGTCACAAGGAATAAAACAGTTCATGGCTAATTAAAGGGAACAAAAAGAAAGGAAAAGCCAATCCAGACGGTATCAGCGGCAGGCTACAAGAATAAATTGTGATTTCACAAGATTGGTGCTATAATAAGAGAAAAGTTCCTGCCGGGGCAGCCGCTCCGGTGGTATGGATAGAAAGGCAGGAAAACAATATGCACATCAGCTATAAACCACTCTGGCACACACTGTTAGAGCGTGATATGAGAAAAGAGGATTTAAGGCTTGCCGCTGGTATGACAACAAATATGATTGCCAACATGAGCAAAGAGGGAAAGCACATCAGCATGGATACATTAGCCCGTATCTGCGAAACGCTGAATTGTGAGATTACCGATGTGATTGAGTTAGTACCAGACGAGCCTGCTTCCACAGGAGGTAAGGAACATGAGCGAATTGAAACCAAGAATAAAAGAAAACGGAATTGATTATATCCTTGTTGGAGATTACTACATCCCGGACTTGAAGTTGCCGGAGGAACACCGCCCCATCGGAAAGTACGGACGGATGCACCGGGAATATTTAAGAGAAGTCTGCCCAGCCAGATTACACACATTGACCCTGACCGGGGAATTGTGGACATATCTTGCAGACCTGAACGAACAGGCACAGAAACGGTTAGACACCATCATGGAGCAGATGAAAGCTGCCGAGGGCGTGACCGAGGAATTGAAGCGTACCCGTCAAATGGAATGGGTGCAGCGTTGCAATAACATTCACAACCGGGCAGAAGAAATTGTTTTACATGAGATGATTTATTCATAACGGTATGGTAGAATGATTATTACAAATTAGAAGTTGTAAAGGAGACTTTGTATGGGTAGAAAAGAAATAACAACAAAAGAAGATTTAATGAAAGTAATAGAATTATTCGAAAATACTGGAATTACATACTGGTTGGATGGCGGATGGGGTGTAGATATTTTAGCTGGTAAACAAACAAGAATTCATAGAGATATAGATATAAATTTTGATGCTCAACATACGGAAAAATTGTTAAATGTGCTTTTGAATCTGGGCTATAAAATTGATACAGACTGGAAACCGGTTAGAATAGAGTTATATAGTGATGAACTTGGTTACTTAGACATTCACCCGTTCGTTTTAAGTGAGGACGGAACTTCAAAACAAGCTGATTTAGAGGGTGGCTGGTATGAGTTTGAAAAAGATTACTTTGGTAGTGCTTTTTTTGAAGGAAAAACAATTCCTTGTATATCCTTAAAAGGCCAAAGAGTTTTCCATTCAGGTTATGAATTAAGAGATAAAGATAAGCATGATATTTCAATTCTTGAAAGTTTATCAAAATAACATTGCTGTAATTTCTAAGATAAATTCCACTTTATCGCTTTGAAATTTTAACTGAATAAGTATAGCACCAACCGCTGCTACATGGAAGCAAACACAACCATGCAACAGCGGTTTTTCTTTACCGTTTTTTCCTTTGACTGATAGGAGTTCCTGTTTTCTTTGATTTTTGTAGAATCCGAATGAGCCAGCGAAATTCTTCGTCTGACAGATTTTTATAGTTGATGCCGAGCTGCTTGCAGTAAAGGACAACCAGCTTTTCATCCCGACTGCCCTTGAAATTTTCAACCGCTTCCAAATTTTCTTTCAATTCATCGGCAACGGTGGTCTGGGGCGCACTCTCGCTGTCCTTTTTGTGGGCTTCCCGAATATCCCGGATAATGAGATTGAGGTCATCAAGAACCATGTGGCTGAAATATTCATCATCGCTGATATGGGCGGCTTGCAGCACTTTCAAATGCGGGTCGTCTTCGCCGGGGCGATACCGTTCAATGATTTCATGCCGGACAGTATCGACAAGGGCGTTGAGGTTTTGAATCTGCATGGTGGCAATCCCATCTACATAAATCTCAATGTCCGCAAGAAACTTGATAAAGTCCTTATGAGTGGCAAGCTCACAGAGCAGACGGTTGTTAATCCGACCGCCTTTCAGAAGTGCCACCATCTCATCATTCAAATGCAGCTCTGTTAGTGGCGTGTTGATCTGCTCCCGGTTCTCTGTCCGGCACAGCAGATAATCAACGGAAACCCCATAGAAGTCTGCCAGCGTGATAAGGTTGCCATGATTGATTTCCTTATAATCCTCTTTTTCATAACTGCCAAGAGCTGATTTGGAAATGCCCGTCAGCTCTGATAATTCTTCCAGATTTAAGCCTTTGTCCTTGCGGAGTTCCCAAAGGCGTTCCTGTATGCTTGTCGCTCCTTTCATGGGCGCACGCTCCTTTCCGGCGGTTTCATTACTGCCGCTTAACTGGATTATATCATACTTTCCGCAATCGTGGAAATTTCTGATTTTTACCCTTAATTCCTACTTTGTGGACATACGGCACAGGGCACAAAAATGTTCTATGATACAGGTAGTTCATCGATGGATTATTCCAATCGAATGACCAGCCTGTGTGGGATATGCTTCCCCGGCGATGTAGCGCCATGACTTTTGGCAGGGATATGGAGGAACCCTGACCGAAACGAGCGTACCAAAGGGAGCAATACGCCGCTGTGAGATTCAGGGGAGGAACGACACCGGGGAGAACTGGCGAACTGATACCGAAATGATACCGAAACACGACAATCTGATAGGGGGATAGTCTACCCTATTGCTGATACTTCTGGAGATTTTAGACGGCTCTATGACCGTAATTTTGCCGAAAATCGCCCCGAAACTATACACTAAAACGGGAGGAAACGCAATATGCCGAGAATGAGCAAAAAGAGGAAGCATGAGCTTTCTTTTTACCTCAATGACCGGGGGCGTGTCACTTACAACGAATTATGCCGGAAATGCAAGCATGGGTGCAAGCAGAGCTTCCGGGCGGTTGTGATTGACTGCCCCCGTTATTTATCCAAACGAGCAAAGAAAAAGGAGGAACACACCGAATGAATTTTGAATTTATGACGATAGACACACCATTGCCGCCCTGTATGCCCTTTCCCATAGCGTTGACAGGATTTCCAGTCAGCAGCACCGCAAAGGTCATGTACTGCCGGATGCTGGACGATATGCTGTCCAAAGGACAGGAGGACGAGAACGGAATCCTGTTTGTGTGCTTCCCTGTCACAGCCATTGCCGCAGTCCTGTCCCGCAGCCCCATGACGGTCAAGCGTTCTTTGAATGAACTGGAAACCGCCGGACTTATCATGCGGGTGCGTCAGGGCGTTGGAGAACCAAACAGGATTTATGTTCTGATACCGGGAAAGGAGGACGCTGCCCTTGCCTGATACCTCAAAGCTGGAAAAACTCAATCGGGAGTTGGAAAAAAGCGAAAAGAAACTGCGGAAAGCCATCAATGATGAAAAGGCATTGCAGCACCAGTTGAAACAGCTTACCCGAAAGGAACGGACGCACCGGCTCTGTACCCGTGGCGGTATGCTGGAAAGTTTTCTGCAAGAACCGGAACGTCTGACAGATGATGATGTCATGCTGTTGTTGAAACTCATTTTTCACAGACAGGACATGCAGGAACTATTGAAAAAACTGCTGGAACGGGAGAAGCCGGAAACCCCTTAGTTTACTAAGGGCGCAATTATACACCACCCAAAGGTTGGTGCATTGCGTTCTCCGAAGGCTCCTTGCCGGAGGGCTGTGATTTTTCGCAGTCATGGTCTGCTCCAAATCATACAGGGGACGCTACGCTTCCCCTGCGCTGGCTACCGCCAGCTACCCTTTTGTGGACTTGTCATCTGGGGACACCTTGCGTTGCAAGCTGTTCCCAGCCGACAAGTTTCATAAAATATGCTATCTTTTCGATAGGCAATAAAGTATAATAAAGTCAGCAATAAATCGGAATTTTACGGTCAGTAAGGAATGCGTAAAGTTATATGATTGTATTATAAGCGATTTGTTAAATTTTTATAACCACTTGTATTTGCCTGCGATTTATGGTATAATATTTTGAAATTTAGAAAGAGGTGGGAAGATGATTAACTTTTCTTGCAAATAAAATCAAAATATGCGGTAGTGCTATACTTTGGCATTATTGTGTCTATTGCAAGAAAGTTATATGTCTATCTTACTCAATATAGTGCTGTTGCCACTTTTGCTTAGTGGTGTTATTTTATGCTATGACGAGCTGCAAGGATAAACTTTCTTGTGGCTCTTATTTTGTTTTGGAGGTGCTTTATGAATAGTGCATAACAGATAGTTACACATGATTCACTCCGTATAGTGTCGGTTCCTTTTGGTGAAATCTATACGTAGTAAACATTCACCGAACCGACTTTGTATCGTATGACATGCAAAGGAGGATAATATTTATGTCAATGATTAAAATTGAAAACCTTACGTTTTCATATCCGACAAGTTATGATAATGTTTTTGAAAATGTCAGTTTCCAGATTGATACCGATTGGAAGCTTGGTTTTGTGGGCAGAAACGGACGAGGTAAAACAACCTTTCTGAATCTTCTGCTTGGGAAATATGAGTATAGTGGAAAAATCCTATCATCCGTACAGTTTGATTATTTTCCTTATCCCGTTTCAGATAAGAATCGTATTACAGAGGATATATTGCAGGAGATTTGCCCACTTGCGGAAGAATGGGAACTTATGCGAGAACTTTCTTATCTTGATGTTGATGTCGATGTGCTTTGGCGACCTTTTGAAACACTTTCCAACGGAGAGCAGACAAAGGTTTTGATTGCCGCTCTTTTTCTTAATGAAGGGCATTTCCTACTGATTGATGAACCTACCAACCATTTGGATGCCAAAGCGAGAAAAAGTGTGGCGGCATATCTGAAAAAGAAAAAGGGATTCATCTTAGTTTCTCACGATCGTCGCTTTCTTGACGATTGTGTTGACCATATTCTATCGATTAACCGAGCGAATATCGAAGTGCAAAGCGGAAACTTTTCATCATGGATGTCAAATTTTGAGCGACAGCAAGAATTTGAACTGGCTCAGAACGAACGTTTGCAAAAGGACATCAGACGATTACAGCAGTCGGCAAAACGCGCTGCAGTATGGTCTGAACGTGTAGAAGCTTCCAAAATTGGGGCAGCAGATAAAGGTTATGTCGGTCATAAAGCCGCCAAAATGATGAAGCGTTCAAAATCTATAGAAGCGAGACAACAACAGACAATCGAACAAAAATCAGCATTGCTGAAAAATATGGAAACCGCAGAAGCCCTCAAGATACAACCGCTTAATTACCATACAGATTTGCTTGCATCATTATCGAATGTAGTAGTTTATTATGATGGCATTTCAGTTTGTGAACCCGTTTCGTTTGAAATAAGACAGGGAGAACGCATTGTGCTTGATGGAAAGAACGGCAGTGGCAAAAGTAGCCTGTTAAAGTTGGTAGTCGGGCAGTCCATAGATTATACGGGTACAGTAACACTTGGCTCTGGGCTTGTAATTTCTTATGTGCCACAGGATACATCGTATTTATGTGGAACCCTTTCCGAGTTTGCAGAAGAAAACAACCTTGATGAAAGTTTGTTCAAGGCAATTCTTAGGAAAATGGACTTTGAGCGTGTACAGTTTGAAAAGGATATTAAAGACTTTTCTGGCGGGCAAAAGAAGAAAGTCCTAATTGCGAAAAGCCTTTGTGAAAAGGCACACTTGTATGTATGGGATGAACCGCTCAACTTTATTGATGTGTACTCACGTATGCAGATTGAACAACTCATAACGGAGTTTGCCCCGACCATGCTCCTGGTAGAACATGACAGTGTTTTTCGAGATACTGTGGCAAGTAAAATTGTGAATATCTAAATTGGTTCTTCCGCAATTTTACGTTTTTCGCTTTAATAAAAATGGAGAATGCTGATTTACACTGGCATTCCAGTATTGAAAAATTACAAAATACGGATAATTGCGTAAGAACCTCTAAATTAAAATAATTGTATGGGTTAATTCCAGCTTTACAGAGACTCAAATTCCAGTTTGTAGAATTAAGAAAATCGTAATTTGTGGAGGTAAAATATAGATGAATCAAGGTAGAATTATTGTAATCACAGGTGCGCCGGGGACAGGAAAAACTACAACGGCATCTGCTGTTGCAAAAGAATCAGATTTGGAAAAGTCTGTGCATATGCACACAGATGACTTTTATCATTATTTGAGTAAAGGGGCAATACCACCGCATTTGCCAGAATCAAATGAGCAAAATTTGATTGTCATTGAAGCGTTTTTAGAAGCTGCGAAGCGATATGCTCGTGGTGGATATGATGTAATTGTTGACGGTATTATCGGACCGTGGTTTTTAAAGCCGTGGCAAAGTCTTGTTCGGGAACATTATGAGGTGCATTATATTATTTTAAGGGCAAGTAAGGAAGAAACCTTGAAGCGAGCTGTTGAACGCTCAAAGTTAGACCGAAAGACAAATATCGAATTGGTAGAAACCATGTGGGAGCAATTTTGCAATCTGGGAATATATGAATCGAATGTTATAGATACGACCACTTATTCCATTCAAGAAACTGTTTCCGCAGTACAAGAAAAAATCGCAAGTAGGGCAGCGTTGTTGTCTTAGATTGTTTTGGTGCAATTCCAGTTTGTTAGCTTTACATCGGGTCAACTTGTCCCGAACTTTTACAACTAAATACCCGCCGCTCACACAGTGGCACACCGAGCAGGAAATCTGAAAAAGGTCTCCTGCTTTTTTTCTGCCCAAAATGAGGTGGTAAAACGCCACCCCATCCACCAATTAGCGAAAGGAGGGACACGAAATGCCTTGTCCACACAACGAAATCACGATTGTTCAGCGCAGCCAGCGGCAGTCTGCGGTTGCCGCCGCTGCTTACCAAAGCGGCGAAAAGCTGTTCTGTGAATACGACCAGCAAGTAAAGCACTACCCGGAAAAGCGTGGTATCGTCCACAATGAAATCCTGCTCCCGGCAAATGCTCCACAGGAATATGCAGACCGCAATACTTTATGGAATGCCGCCGAAGCGGTGGAAAAGCAATGGAACTCCCAGCTTGCAAGGCGGTGGGTGCTTACCATTCCCAGAGAGATACCGCCCGACCAGTACGCTGTCCTTGTACGGGAGTTTTGTGAACAGCAGTTTGTTTCCAAAGGCATGATTGCTGATTTTGCCATCCATGACCCCCATCCGCCGGGACACAATCCCCACGCCCATGTCCTGCTGACCATGCGGGCAATGGATGAACATGGAAAATGGCTTCCCAAGAGCCGCAAGGTTTATGACCTTGACGAGAATGGGGAACGGATAAAGCTGCCGTCCGGCAGGTGGAAAAGCCACAAGGAGGATACGGTGGACTGGAACGACCAGAAGTATTGTGAAATCTGGCGGCATGAATGGGAGGTTATCCAGAACCGCTATCTGGACGCCAATGACCGCCCGGAGCGTGTGGACTTGCGTTCCTATGCCAGACAGGGGCTTGATATAGTCCCCACTGTCCATGAGGGGACTGCTGTCCGGCAGATGGAAAAGCGAGGTATCCAGACGAATATCGGCAACCTGAACCGGGAAATCAGAGCCGCCAACCGCCTGATGAAGTCCATCCGGCAGCTTATCCAAAACCTCAAAGGCTGGATTACCGAGCTGGGAGAAAAACGGAAGGAGCTGCTTGCACAAAAGGCGGCGGAGGAAGCGACACTTCTTCCCAATCTGCTGATGAAGTATATGGAGATACGAAAGGAAGAACGGAAGGACTGGACAAGGGCTGGACAGAACCGGGGAACTTCACAGGACTTAAAGGCAGTCAGCGAAGCCCTGTCCTATCTCCGGCAAAAGGGGCTTTCCACTGTGGAGGACTTAGAAGCGTTTCTGGAATCTTCCGGGAAATCAGCCGCAGATTACCGCAATCAGATGAAGCCAAAGGAAGCCCGGAGCAAAGTGATTGACGGGATTCTTGCCAGCCGGACAGACTGCAAGGAATGTAAGGCTGTCTATGAGAAGTACCAGAAGATATTTTTTAAGAAAATAAAGGGGAAATTCAAACAGGAACACCCGGAGGTTGCCCGGTATGAGAAAGCCGCTGACTACCTTGCCAAGCACCCGGACGATAAGGATAAAACGAAAAATGAGTTGCAACAGGAGCAGGAAACGCTTCTCAGCGAAATCGCAGAGCTGAAAGTACCACTGACCGAGGTACAGGAGGATTTGAAGAAGCTGCGGGACATCCGCTACTGGGTACGGAAAGCCACACCCGGCACAGAGGAAAGCAAAGAGCCGCCCAAGAAGCAGCCCATCAAAGAAGTCTTGCAGGATAAGACTGACGAGAAAAAAGCACAAAGAACCGCCCCGGCACAGGAGAAACACAGACAACAGGATATGGAACTTTAACAGGCACTTGCCATTTTCAATTAGAGAATGTCAGGTGCTTTTCTTATTTTCAAGGAGGGATAGATTTGAATGTATTCGAAGCTGTGAAGCAGTCCGTCACAACAAGACAGGCTGCGGAGTATTATGGAATCCATGTAGGTCGGAACGGGATGGCTTGCTGCCCGTTCCATAACGATAAAACCCCAAGCATGAAGCTGGATCGGCGTTACCATTGCTTCGGCTGCGGTGCGGATGGGGATGTGATTGATTTTGCCGCCGCCCTGTATGGGCTGGGAAAGAAAGAAGCCGCCGTACAGCTGGCACAGGACTTCGGGCTTTCCTATGAGGACTGGAAACCGCCGGGAAAGGTAAAAAAGCCCAAGACCCGGCAGAAATCCCCGGAGGAACAGTTTCAGGAAGCAAAGAATCGCTGCTTCCGTATTCTTGCCGATTATCTCCATCTGCTGATGGCATGGAGAACGGACTACGCCCCGCACTCCCCGGAGGAAGCCTTTCATCCCCGGTTTGTGGAAGCCTTACAGAAGCAAGCCCAAGTGGAATATCTGCTGGATGTGCTGCTGTTCGGGGAAACAGAGGAAAAAGCGGATTTGATTACGGACTACGGAAAGGATGTGATACAGCTTGAACAGCGAATGGCAGAACTTGCAGCCGCAGACGCAGCAAGAACTAAAAAACACTATGAACGCCATGCAGCCGCCCCAGAGCGTTGAGGAAATCAAGGCGGGGCTGGAAACCACCGAGAAAGGCGGTGTCCGTCAGAGCATACGGAACTGCCTGACCGTATTCCAACGTGACCCTCTGCTTTCAGGGGCTATCGCATACAACATCCTGACTGACCGCAAGGACATCATAAAGCCCATCGGTTTTCACAGAGAAAGCACCGCCCTGAACGATACGGACATGAAGTATCTGCTTCTTTATCTGGAAGAAACCTACGGGCTTACCAATGAGAAAAAGATTGATAACGCCATCGGGATTGTGGCGAATGAAAACAAGTACCATCCCATCCGGGACTATCTCAATACCCTTGTGTGGGACGGGACAGAGCGAATCCGCTTCTGCCTGCGGCACTTTCTGGGGGCTGACGCAGACGATTACACCTATGAAGCGTTGAAGCTGTTCCTGCTGGGTGCAATCTCACGAGCCTTTCAGCCGGGGTGCAAGTTTGAAATCATGCTCTGTCTGGTAGGCGGTCAGGGGGCTGGAAAGTCCACCTTCTTCCGGCTGCTGGCAGTCCGGGACGAGTGGTTCTCCGATGATTTGCGGAAGCTGGACGATGACAATGTGTACCGCAAGCTGCAAGGTCACTGGATTATTGAAATGTCGGAAATGATGGCAACCGCCAACGCCAAGAGCATTGAGGAAATCAAGTCATTTTTAAGCCGGCAGAAAGAGGTCTACAAGATACCTTATGAAACCCACCCGGCAGACCGCCCCCGTCAGTGCGTGTTTGGCGGCACTTCCAATGCCCTTGACTTCCTGCCCCTTGACCGTTCCGGCAACCGCCGCTTTATCCCGGTCATGGTGTACCCGGAGCAGGCGGAAGTTCACATTTTGGAGGATGAAGCCGCTTCCAGAGCCTATATCGGGCAGATGTGGGCGGAAGCGATGGAGATTTATAAAAGCGGCAGGTTCAAGCTGGCTTTCAGCCCCGCCATGCAGCGGTATCTCAAAGAACACCAGCGGGATTTTATGCCGGAGGACACCAAAGCCGGGATGATACAGGCGTATCTTGATAAATACACCGGGAGCATGGTCTGCTCCAAGCAGCTCTATAAGGAAGCCTTGAACCATGCTTTTGACGAGCCGAAGCAATGGGAAATCCGGGAAATCAACGAGATTATGAACCAGTGCATTTCCAGCTGGCGGTACTTCCCAAACCCAAGAATGTTTTCCGAATATGGCAGACAAAAGGGCTGGGAGCGTGAAAACCCGGCAACGGACTCCGGCAACCCGTCTGAAAAAACGATGGACGGTTTTGTGGAGGTCACAGAACAGATGGAGCTTCCATTCTGAAAAGGACAGCCCGTTGCACCCCCTGTTGTTATCCCGTTGCCGAGCCGGTTGCCGGGAAAAACCCCTTATTTCCGGGCTTTTCTCCCTTATAACAACCAAAACAACAAAAAAATAAAAGAAAAGTATAAATAGTAACCATCGCCAGATTGAGATTGTTTGCAAGGTCTTTTGAAGTCCGTTGCCGGACTTCGTTGCCGACACCCTCTGTCTGGCTATTTTCATGTATGGAGGATAACTGCCTATGGCAAAAAACAAAACAGAGATTCATGTGACCACTGTATTTGACGGGGAGCTTGACGCCACTGATGTGTTCGTCAGCCTGATTTCCCAGAAATACGGAAAGACAAATGCAAAAGAATATCTTGCTAAAAAGAAAGATATAGGCTATAATGAAGATGAGGTTCAAAAGAGCCAGATACCGTCTGGATTGTGTGGGTAAATGGCTATGATGAACGAAATGGAATACAGAACAATCGGTTCGGCACTTGCCGGGGGTTATCGTGCGGCGGTCTATTGCAGGCTGTCAAAGGACGATGACCTGCAAGGCGAAAGTGCCAGTATCGCAAACCAGCGTGATATGCTGGAAAAATACTGCGAAAAGCAGGGATGGGAGGTTGTGGCAGTCTATCAGGACGATGGCTTCACAGGTCTTAACATGGAGCGTCCTGACCTACAGAGAATGTTGAGAGCCATTGAGCGCAGGCAGATCAACCTTGTCATCACGAAAGACCTCAGCCGACTGGGGCGTAATTATCTGCAAACCGGGCATTTGATTGAGGACTTTTTCCCAAGAAACGGTGTCCGCTATATCGCCATGAATGACGGCATCGACACCCTGCGGGATAACAACGACATTGCCCCGTTCAAGAATATCCTGAACGAGATGTACAGCAAGGATATTTCCAAGAAAGTCCATTCCTCTTATCTTCTGAAAGCGCAGAAAGGACAGTTTACCGGGTGTCTTGCCCCGTTTGGGTATCGGAAAGACCCGGAGGACAAAAACCATCTGCTCATTGACGAGGAAACCGCCCCGATTGTGCGGCTGATTTTCGGATATGCCCTGAACGGTCATGGTCCGAACTATATCCGCAGACGGCTGGAGAAAGAAAAAATCCCCTGCCCTACATGGTGGAACCGGGAACGGGGGCTTCGCAATACCCGCACCAAATGGGAAAAGAAAGACCCAGAAAACGGGCGGTATATGTGGGACTTCTCCGTTATCAAAGACCTTTTGATGAATCCCGTCTACACCGGGGCGATTGCTTCCCAGAAAAAGGACTACCGCTTCAAAATCGGCACGATTGGGGAAAAGAAGCCGGAGGACTGGATTGTGGTGGAGGGACAGCATGAACCGCTGATTGACAGCATGAGCTTTGACATTGTGCAGAACAAGCTGAAATCCCGCCAGCGTCCGGGGCAGACCAATGAAATCAGCCTGTTTGCCGGACTGTTAAAATGCGGCGAGTGTGGGAAGTCGCTGACGGTACGCTACACAAACGCTAAACATCCCCAGCGGATTTACTCCTGCAAGACCTACAATGCCTTTGGAAAGAACCACTGCACCCAGCACCGGATTGATTATGACACCCTTTACAGCCATGTGCTGCGGAAAATCCGGGAATGTGCCAGAGCTGCCCTGATGGACGGGGAAGCGGTTGCCGACCGCCTGACCAATACCTGTGAAGCCGAGCAGCGGGAACAGCGGGAAGCAATGGAACGCTCCCTTACAAGGGACGAGGAACGGATTGAGGTTCTGGACAAAATGGTCATGCGGCTTTATGAGGATATGATTGCAGGGCGTATCAGTGAGCAGAATTTCAACACCATGCTGGAAAAGACACAGACCGAGCAGACGGAGCTTAAAACAAAAGTGTCCGAGGGCAGAAAGCGGCTGTCCGATGAAGTCCAGCTTGCCAATGATGCAAAACAATGGGTGGAAGCCATTCAGGAATACGCCAACATCACAGAGCTGGACGCAGCCACCCTCAACCGCTTAATCAAAGAAATCGTTGTGCATGAGCGCATTGACGAAGATAAAACAAGACACATTTCTATCGAAATTCATTTTAATCTCAAACCCATCCCGGAGGTGGAACAGGTCACTGCCTGACCTGTCCCGCCGGGACGGTTCTCTTAACAACACCATATAGATTTTTTGTACGCCGCCGCCCGCCATCGAGCAGAGTTTTTACACCTAATTGGGGATGAAACAGTTGATGGCGGGCGGTGGCATCGTACTGATTGGAATAAACCTGATTCCACAGCTTGCAACTTTGTTTGGATAAATAAATGGGTGGAATAACCGAAAAAATAACAGAGTTCATAAAGGATCTGCTAACAGGCTGGATCACATCAAACCTGGATACCATGTTCACCGATGTAAATACCAAAGTAGAAACGATTGCTACAGAGGTTGGGAAAACACCCCAAAATTGGAACAGTGGCATTTTTTCCATGATAAAAAATCTGTCGGATAATGTCATTGTCCCCATTGCGGGGATGATTATTACATTTGTACTGTGTTATGAGCTGATTTCCATGATTATGGAAAAAAACAATATGCACGATACGGATACGTTTATGTTTTTCAAATACATTTTCAAGATGTGGGTAGCGGTATATCTGGTTACTCATACTTTTGATATTGCGATGGCAATTTTTGATGTAGCGAATCATGTGGTATCTAATGCTGGCGGTATGATAACCGGTTCTGCATCTATTGATGTTACAGAAGCATTGAAAACACTTCTTGAAACGCAGATTGAAGATATGGGAATCGGAGAATTACTGGGGCTTGGTCTGGAAACGATGCTGGTCAGTTTATGCCTAAAAATCATATCAGTCCTGATTACCGTCATTTTATATGGACGAATGATAGAAATATATCTTTATGTCTCTGTGGCACCTATTCCGTTTTCAACATTTACGAACAGGGAATGGGGAAGTATTGGAAATAATTACGTGAAGGCATTATTAGCGTTGGGATTCCAGGGATTTTTTATGATGGTATGTGTTGCGATTTATGCAGTTCTGGTAAATGCTATTACAGTTGCGGATAATCTTCATACAGCTATCTGGTCAGTTGCAGCATATACAGTTATTTTATGTTTCAGCCTGTTTAAGACCAGTTCCCTGGCAAAATCAATCTTCAATGCACATTAGGAGGAAACAAGAATATGGCATATGTTCCAGTGCCGAAAGATTTTTCAAAAATAAAGACAAAATTAGCACTGAATTTAACTAAAAGACAAATTATATGTTTTTCTCTGGCAGGAATTTGTGGGGTTCCGGTCTATTTGCTGACAAAAGCAGGACTGGGAACAGATGTGGCAGCAACGCTTATGATCATAGTGATGCTGCCATTTTTCTTTTTTGCAATGTATGAAAAGGATGGATTTCCAGCAGAGAAAATACTGCTTCACATTATCCGGCAGAAATTTTTAAGACCTGGAATCAGGGTCTATCGTTCAAAAAACTTATATGATCGGATTATAGAGTACGATAAATTAGAGAAAGAGGGTGCATGGCTTGAGAAAAAGGCAAAAGAAGCCAGGGAAGCGAGAAATCCGTTCCATTTCTTTAAAAAAGCAGACCGAAAAAAATAAGAAACAGAAAACCGGACTTACGAAAGAGGAAAAAAAGCGTCTGAAAGAACTTCGGATGATAAAAGCGGAGAATCAGAAGAAGAGGAAGCCTTTTACAGCGCAGGATACGATTCCATATAAGGAAATATATAAGGATGGTATCTGCAGAACGGATGATAACTATTATTCAAAAATGGTGCAGTTCTACGATATAAATTACCAGTTAGCGCAGAATGATGATAAAGCGGCTATTTTTGAGAACTATTGTGAGTTCCTAAATTCATTTGACAGCTCTGTTGAGGTACAAATTACATTTCTTAATCAACAGGTGAATTTTGATGAGTATGCAAAAAATATTGATATTCCAGAGCAGGATGACTGTTTCAATGATATCCGGAAAGAATATTCGGATATGTTGAAAATGCAGCTTTCCAAAGGAAATAACGGGCTTGTAAAAACAAAATATATCACATTTTCCATTAAAGCGGATAATCTGCGAAATGCAAAATCCAGGCTGGAGAGAATTGAAGCCAGTGTGTTGAATAATTTTAAGGTGATGGGAGCCATGGCAGAGCCTTTAAATGGAGTAGAACGTCTGAAAATTCTGCATGATGTGATGAATATGGACACAAAAGAATCTTTCCATTTCCATTATGGGATGGTTGCAAAAACAGGTCTGCAGACAAAAGACTTTATTGCACCTACCGGATTTGATTTTCGCAATGACAGCTATTTTCGGATGGGACAGACTTTTGGATGCGTGTCATATTTACAGATTACATCACCAGAACTTACGGATAAACTGCTGGCAGATCTGCTGGATCTGGAAGAGAATCTTATCATCAATATGCACTTGCGTCCCATTGATCCCAAGGCAGCTATTAAAAGTCTGAAAAGTACGCTGTCAAATATTCAGAAAATGAAAATTGAAGAACAGAAGAAAGCGGTCAGAAGCGGATATGATATGGATATTATTCCAACGGACATTTCTACATACGGAGAGGATGTGGAGGGATTGCTCAATGAAATCCAGTCCAGAAATGAGAAACTTTTTGAACTTACTTTTTTGCTGATGAATACAGCGGATAATAAGAGAAAACTGGACAATATTGTGTATCAGACGGCAGGAATTGCCCAGAAATATAATTGTAATATACGGAGACTTCAATATCAGCAGGAACAGGGACTTGTGGCATCACTGCCACTGGGAATGAACCAGACTGGAATACAGAGAATTATGACTACGACTTCTACAGCAATCTTTGTTCCGTTTACCACACAGGAACTTTTCCAAGGCGGTGAAGCTCTTTACTATGGCTTAAATGCACTGTCAAACAATCTCATTATGGTGGATCGGAAACGATTGAAAACACCTAACGGCCTGATTTTGGGTACTCCTGGTTCCGGTAAGAGTTTTGCAACGAAAAGAGAAATTCTCAATGTTTTCCTGATTACAGACGATGACATTATTATCTGTGACCCGGAGGGAGAATATTTTCCGCTGGTAAATGCCTTAAATGGTGAAGTTATTAAAATCAGTGCAAAAAGTAATGATTACATCAATCCTATGGAAGTGAACCTGGATGTTATTTATCATCCGGAGAAATACAGGATTAATGGCGATGTGGAGGATATTGATACCATTATTGCTGATAAAGCAGAGTTTATCACATCTTTCTGCGAGGTCATTATGAAGAAACCTCAAAATGCAGAATTAAATGGTGATGAGGTTTCCATGATTGACCTGTGTGTAAAAGACATTTATAAAAAATATCTTTACAATGATCCAAAACCGGAAAATATGCCGACTTTGCAGGATTTCTATGAACGTCTGAACTTTTATGCACCAGATAAACCAGCAGCACAGAACATTGCCAACAGTCTGCAGTTGTATGTAACAGGATCGCAGAATGTATTTAACCATCGAAGTAATGTCGATACGCAGAACAGAGTGGTATGCTTTGATATCCGGGAACTTGGAACCACATTACGAAAAGCAGGGATGTTGATTGTCCAGCATATGGTTTGGACAAGAGTATCACAGAACCGTAGTCGCAGGAAATCAACCCGTTATTATGTGGATGAATTTCACCTTTTGCTGAACCAGCCACAGACTGCTAATTATTCTATTGAAATGTGGAAGAGATTTCGTAAGTGGGGTGGAATCATTACAGGAATCAGCCAGAATGTAACAGATTTTCTTGGCTCTCTGGCAGTAGAAAGTATTGTGGGAAACAGTGATTTTATCCTGATGTTAAATCAGCACAGTGGGGATCAGAAGATCCTTGCGGAGAAATTGAATATTTCCAAACATCAGATTTCTTTTGTAAATAACAGTAATGCAGGAGAAGGGCTGCTTTTTTACGGAAATGTAATCATACCTTTTGCAGACAGATATCCGCAGGATACCAGAACCTATGCTTTGATGAGTACTAAACCGGATGAGATTCAGACTTAACGGACAAAAAAGCAGAGGTGAGGTACATTGGGAAAACAAAAATATACGGCGAAAGAGAAGAAAGTCAGCCGTATGACCAGAAATGGTCTGGTTGAGGAAAATCTTGCAACAAAGGAGACCAGAAAAGTTACAAACAGCGATCAGGAGTTGTCTTATAAACAGAAGGATGTAGAACAGGCATTTATTACTTCTGAAAAGAAGAAAAACTCTCATAAAAAAGCTGAAAAGAAACAATTTTCCGAAAAAGTTCAGGAGGGAAATCCTGCGAAAAAAGAAGAGGCTGCAAACAGTCCTCCGGGAAAACGAAAAACACAGGGACGGTACAGATACCGGGACAAGCCTGCAGGTGTATCTGTGGATTCAGCGGTAGAAATACGTGAGCGCAAAGAAAAACACAGGAGCCAGTATCAGCGACAGAAAAAGAAACAGCAGAGCCTGCAGTTTGGAAAACTGGAGACAGATGGAAGTCTGAAGAAAGAAAAGAAAACTTCGTCTGAAACAGATGGAGGATATTTTCAGGCAGAGAAGAATGATGTTTCTACAAATCGAAAAAAAAGAACGCAGAAATATAGCCGAAAAACAATAAAAACTTATCAGGAAGTGGATAAGGCTGCAAGAAAACAGGAAGCTGAAAGGCAGAACAAAATTCCGAAAGATTCTGTTTATATCAAGAAAACAAATGAGGAACAGAAAGCAAAGGTAAAGTATCATTTATATTTCGATAAAAAAACAGGGAAAACGGATGGTAAAAAGAAAACATTGTCTTCTGTTCCCCAAAAAGCATTAAAAAATGCAGTATATCAGAAAACAGGCGAGGAAGAGGAGGAAAACAGTGCTGTAGATGCAGCGCATAAGCTGGTGCGTTCGAGTGAGTGGATATTACAGGAACATAGCAGTCGAAATATCCGGAAGAATCGCAGTCAGATACATAAAGAAAACCGTTTAGAGCAAAAAGTCTGGAAGAGTGCAGCCAGGTATCAATATCAGAAATATCTGGAAGAACATCCAGAGATGCAGAAAAAGCTGATCAGAAAATTAATACAGAAGCAGAGGATTAAGCGAGAGTATCAGATGGCATACCGGGCTGGGAAGATTGCAAAAGAAACAAAAGACACCTCAATCCGGTCAGTAAATCTTGCTACTAAAATTGCAAGAAAGGCACAGGAAGTATTTGTAAGAAATGTAACTACTCTGATCTCATTGGGGTTGTTATTGATTTTGCTTCTTTCTGTAATGACAGGATTTGCTTCCTGTTCGGCTATGTTTTCTAATGGAATTTCTACGGTAATCGCTTCCAGTTACATTGCGGATCCGGACGAAATTGAAAAAGCAGAGTTGTATTATACGCAGTTGGAAGCCAGTCTTCAACAGAAAATAAACCAGATGGAAGCCCGGTATCCAGGAAAAGATGAATACAGATATAACATTGGTGAAATCGGCCATGATCCTCATACATTGATCAGTTATCTGACTGCCAGTTATGGGGATTTTAAGTTTGATGAGATAAAAGGAGAACTGGAAACAATTTTTTCTTTACAGTACGGAATCACCGTAGAGGAAAAAAGTGAAACCCGGCAGGAAACATCTACAATACAGGTAGGGCAGTCATTGGGAAATGTTGTGACCAGTGGATACTGTAATTGTCCCATCTGCTGTGGCGTGTGGAGTGGAGGACCTACTGCTTCAGGGGCAATGCCACAGGCTAATCATACGCTTGCGGTTGATGCTGCAAACCCATTTCTTCCAATGGGGACGAAAGTAGTGATGAATGGGATTGAGTACACCGTAGAAGATACTGGAAACTTTGCCCAGTATGGTGTCCAGTTTGATGTTTATTATGATAATCACGCAGTAGCTGAGGCACATGGTCATCAGACCTGGGAATGTTTTCTGGCAGAGGGCAATCAGAACTCTGTGGAAGTTACCCGTACAGTAACTGCAGATGTACTGAATGTTTCTGTTCAGGCAAAACCGCTTAGAAGTGTTATTCTGTCCAGAATGGAAGAGGATGAGCAGGAAATTTATGAAGAGGTCTATTCCAACAGAGGAAATTTACAGACATATAAAACTCCGGTTGAGTTAAACTGGTATGCCTATATCAGTACCTATTATGGGTATTCTGTAAACAATGGAACCGGGCAGACACAACTTCACAGAGGTGTGACGATTAATGTACGACAGGGAACAGAAGTGAAGTCAGCGATGAATGGTTTTGTTGTAGATGTAGGATATAGCGGAACTTTTGGAAATTATGTAGTTACGCAGGATAAAAAAGGTGTGCAGATTAAATACGCTTATCTGCAGAGCATTTCGGTAGCAAATGGTCAGGAAGTAACAACAGATACTGTAATTGGTACAACGGGAAGTACAGGAAGTGCAACCGGAAGCCAGTTATATTTGGAACTGGTCAAAGATGGGGAATATTATAATCCTGTTTTTTATATCAGTACCGGAGATAGCGGGCTGTATGGTGGAGGCGGCAGTTATGATGATGAGACTGTGCGGAGATTATTTGCGGAAGCAGACAAATATCTTGGTATGCCGTATGTATGGGGCGGTTCCAGCCCGGAGACTTCTTTTGACTGTTCTGGTTTTGTAAGCTATGTGTTTACCAATTCGGGTGTCTGCAATATGGGAAGACTTACTGCACAGGGAATTTATGACATTTGTATGCCTGTATCACCAGAAGAAGCAAGGCCAGGAGATATTATCTTTTTCACTGGGACGTATGATGCGGGAGAGCCGGTTACCCACGTAGGAATTTATGCCGGAGATGGACAGATGATCCATTGTGGAAATCCAATTCAGTATACGTCCATTAATTCTGCATACTGGCAGTCTCATTTTTATGCTTTTGGCAGGCCATAAGGAGGGGCGTATTTGAACATTGAACGAATAAAAGAAGAACTTGCAAGAACCTACGTTAAGATTGAAAAGCTACAGAAAAAAGCAAGGGATCTGGAAGAACAGAAGAAACAGGCAGAGGATATGGAGTATCTGAAAATTATCCGAAGCAATGGAGTTTCCGCAGAGGAACTTCAGTTGATGATTGATATCAGTAAGGAGGAACAAAAAAAGATATTGGAAACCAGAGAAAAGGAGCAGACAGAAAATGAAGAAATTTCATAAAAGAGCAGCTGTATTTTTAACCGCAGCTACGTTAGCAGGACTTCCGGCAGGAGCTTTCTTTTATAGTTCGCCCGGAAGTCTGACTGTATGGGCAGATAATGTAGAAGTGGAATCATCAGAAGAAAGCAGCCCGGAAGATGTTGATTTTTCAGATGAATCAGAAGCTGAAATTCTTGCAGATCCAGTGGAACAGGCACAGGAAGATGCAGGAAATGATGTGACGGAAACACCGGAAGTAGGGATTACCTTTACAGAACCCGAAGGCTGGCAGACAGATACGGCAACCGTAAAAATTCAAGTGGAAGATACAAAGAATACAGGTGCTTTTTCTATTGCAAAAGTAGAAGCAAGACTTTCAGAAAATGGAGGATGGTCAGACATAACCGGAAATATGGAAGTATCCATCTCTTCTAATTGTAGTATTTATGTGAGAGTTACCGATCAGAATGGAAATACTTATGAGCAGAATCGTTACATAGAGTGTTTTGATAAAACCAAACCAACTATTATTGCGGCTGCGAAGAATGGGATACTGATCGTGCAGGGAGTTGATGCGGAATCGGGAATTGCTGCTTTGTATGTCAATGGAAATGAATTCACAGAACTGACGAATAATACATTAAATGTCCGTTTGCAAAAAGCGGATACTTCCTATGAATACTTTACCCTGCAGGCAAAAGACAAAGCAGGAAATATGTCAGAGATCTATAAAGTAGGAAACCCTTATTATGAAAATCCAGATGCAGTAAAAGAGAATACAGAGGTTTCCGGAACGGAGCAAAATGCAGCTTCTTTGCCAGCCGATGGAACTGCAAGTAAGCCCACCAGTGCTACGGCAACCGTAACGGAACATCAGACAACGAATGAGACTGCTACTGCACCAACAGAACCAGAAAACACAGGAAATGAAACGGATACAGAAGCAGATACCGGACGGGTGCAGGGAGAAAGTTCTGCTTCCGGCATGTCAACAGGAACAGTTCAGGACAAAGGGGGAAAGGAATTTTATACGATCAAGACAAAAAGTGATAAGGTTTTTTATCTGATCGTAGATAAGGATAAAACGGATGAAAATGTTTATCTTCTTACAGAGGTAGGCGAAAATGATCTGTTGAACTTTACGGATACCAACATGGTCACACTTCCACAGAACCAGGCTATTGCAGAATCCGCACTGCCACTTGAAACAGAGAAGATCACAGAGACACCGGAACCAGAAGTTACGATCATACCGGAAGAAAAGGAAGAACCTGAAAAGAAAAGCAATAATTCCGGCACGATTTTATTAATGCTGCTGGTTCTGGCAGGAGTTTGTGGTGCTTACTATTATTGGAAATTTATGAAAGGAAGAAATACTTCTTTTGATTATGAAGAGGACGAGGACGACGATGAGGAGGAAGATACAATTCGTGAGGATGATGAAGAATTAGAAGAATATGAAATGGAAGGTGAAGTAGAAGACGAAGAATCAGAGGAATAACTTTGTTTCACTTAATTACAGCGACAGGTGCAGAAAGGAGATTGAAAATTGCAGCTTGTAATTGCGGAAAAACCCAGCGTAGCCAGAAACATTGCGAAGGTGCTTCATGCCACAAACGTAAAAGATGGCTACCTGGAAGGAAAAGAATATCTGGTTTCCTGGTGTATTGGGCATTTGATTGAACTGGCTAGTGCGGATCAGTACCGGGATGACTGGAAAGCATGGAAATATGAAACACTTCCCATGATTCCGGAGAATTGGAAATATCAGATTAAAGAAAGTACCAAAGGGCAGTTTCGGGTTTTAAAGGAACTGCTTCACAGAGCAGATGTCACAGAAATTATATGTGCAACAGATGCAGGAAGAGAAGGGGAGTTGATTTTCCGTCTGGTATATAACCAGGCAGAATGTAAACTTCCCTTTAAAAGACTGTGGATTTCTTCCATGGAGGAAAAAGCAATTCTGGAAGGATTTCAGCAGATGAAAGATGGACATGAATATGATAATCTTTATTATTCTGCGGTGGCGAGAAGTGAAGCAGACTGGCTGGTAGGAATTAATGCCACCAGACTGTTTACGGTGCTGTATCACCATCGGTTGATTGTAGGTCGGGTGCAGACACCTACACTTGCAATGCTGGTGGAACGGGAAAAGAGCATCGAGAACTTCCAGAAAGAGAAGTATTATCTGGTTCATCTTCTGATGGATGGATTGGATGCTGTAAGCAACCGGATAAAAGAGAAAAGTGCTGCCGTTCAGATGATGGAGGATATGAAGGATGAAACTGCACAGATTCTTTCAGTAAAGAAAGAGAAGAAAAAGGTACAGCCGCCGAAATTATATGATCTGACCACATTACAGAGGGAAGCAAATCGTCTTCTTGGATTTACGGCACAGCAAACCTTGGACTATACCCAAAGCCTTTATGAGAAGAAACTGGTGACGTATCCAAGGACGGATAGCCAATATCTTACAGATGATATGGAAGAAAATGCGTTTTTGGTTATTGATGCGGTAAATAGAGTATTTCCAGAAATATCAATGAAGGGTTCGGAACCAGAGATAAAAAGACTTTTAAACAGCAAAAAGGTATCAGATCATCATGCAATTATACCAACGGTAGAAATTGCAAACACGGATTTAAAAGCACTTCCGGGTGGAGAAAAAGAAATTCTTATGCTGATTGCATCAAAGTTATTATGTGCATCGGAACAGGAATACATATATGAGAGTATTAAGACTGAAATTTCCTGTCATGGAGAACTGTTTACTGCATCTGGAAAGAATGTTCTCCAATATGGATGGAAAGAAGTGGAAGAACGGTTCTTTAAATCATATGGGAAAAATGCAGAAAAGCCAGAAGAGGAGGAAAGTGATTTTCCAGATATAAAAATAGGACAGGTATTTGAATGTGTTGTTGTAAAATTTAGTGAACATTTTACAGCACCGCCGAAACATTATACGGAGGATACGCTCCTTAGTGCCATGGAACACGCTGGAAGTTCGGATACGATAGAAGACGCAGAGAGAAAAGGGCTTGGAACTCCGGCTACCAGGGCAGCGATTATTGAAAAACTGATTGAGAAAGGCTTTATTGAGCGTAAAAAGAAGCAGATATTACCTACAGCAGATGGAAGAAATCTGATCAGGATTCTTCCGGAAATGATCAAATCACCAAAACTTACAGCAGAATGGGAAAATGATCTGACACTGATTTCCAGAGGCCAGAAAAATGTAGAAGAATTTCTCTTCGAAATTGAAAAAATGGTTACCAAATTGGTAAGTGATAATGGACAGCCAGTGGAAGAATACCAGAAACTATTTTCAGATGGTCGGAAAGAAATTGGAAAATGCCCAAGATGTGGCAATAAGGTTTATGTGGGAAAGAGAAATTATTATTGTTCAGGAAGTGATTGCAGTTTTACTTTATGGAAAAATAACCGATTTTTTGAGAGTCAGGGAAAAATACTTGATGAAGCAACTGTCAGGAAGCTGCTGAGTGAGAAGCAGGTGCATTTCAAAGATCTGGTATCAGAGAAAACAAAAAGGAAGTATGAAGCAACTATAAAGATGGAGGTTTCAGAAACCGGAAATCCAAAGTTTCAGTTGATTTTCCCGGAACGGAAGAAAGGAAAAAAGAATGAAGAATAAAAAAAATATGAGAAGATTTTTGTCGGGATTCTTGGCAATGCTTACAGTGTTATCTACAATTCTATCTCCAATACTGTCCTATGCGGCAGATGTAGTGCCAGAAGAGCCACCGTTATACGAAAAGGTAAAAAATGAACTTGATGCAGATGAGGTGGTAAAAGCAAAAGATCTGGAACTGGAAACAGGCAGTATTTTTGAAGTGGAGAAAGATTTTACCGGACTGGAAATACCAGATGAAAAAAAGGTGAAGATCACTTTCCATGAGGCAAAAAATGAGGAAAAGCAGGACTTTACAACAGATTACGAAGATACATACAAAGCTGTTTATTATGTAGAGCCAGTAAGTGGCCACCCAATTTATCAGATCAATCGTAAGCTGATTGTAAAGGAAGCGGTGGTGCAGGTTGCTGAATCTGAGAATCAGGAATCTGTAAGCAACCAGGAAGATGAGAATGAAGCAGAAGGCGAGGAACCAGCCATAGGCACTGCAGAGAGTGAAGAACCTGTGCAGGATGAGGGAAATGTAGAAATTCCGTCAGAGGATAAAATCTATGAAGAAGTAACTCCGACAGAAATTCCGGTTGAGGAAGAGCCAATAGATACACCAATCCCGGAAAATCCGTCTGAGGAAGTTTCAACAGAAGAACCTGCCATAGATGATAATCCGGATACAGACAGCACATTTGAAGAAATTACAGATACAGATCCGGAAGAAATGCCAGAGGCGACAGACGACTCTTTTACAGATGGAACAGAGAAAACAGAAGATGCAGATGGAAATTATCAGGTAAATATTGTTCGTGGAGAGGAATTTCATATTGAGCTGAACCATGAAGATGGACAGTATCAGCCAGGAGAAACCGTTGTATTTTCCGGAGATATGCCGCAAGGCAGCTTAATTGCAGTAGGAACAACAAAAGTACAGGCAAACCAGACAGAGAATACAGAAGATTTATTGTATTCAGAGGTGACTTATCACGAAGAATCGGATAAATTCAGTTTTGAAATGCCAGCAGATGACATTGACCTAAGTGTTTCCATGGATCAGGCAGAAAATGGTATCATGTTACTTGCAACCGATACTCCATGGGATGATGCAACAAATATTGAAGCAAATAAATATTACTATTATTCAGATGGCCAGCTTCATCCGTTTGATACAGTTATGGGACAGGGTGGAAATGACAGCTACAAATATGTTCGTTACAAAGCAGGCGGAAAGACTTATACAGTAAATGCGTATTGTATGCAGCACTCCATGCAGTCACCTCCAAGTGGGACAACATATAAAAATATGGTTGAACTGGATGAGGGCGGAGATGATAAGTATCTGCGGAAAGCTTTGTTCTATGGATATGGCGGTCCTGGATGGGGACATACATTCAACGGATATAATGTAAAATCCATCATGGAAAAATATGGATGCAGTTCTGAGACAAGAGCCATGCAGCATTATCTGGTTGATTATTTATATGATGGCGAATCCGGATTTGGAGGTGCGCTTTCTACAACCGCTAAAAATATGCTGAAAGAGATTAAAGCAGCTCTTGCTAAAATGCCTGATCCGACAGCAATGAAACTTCTTCCAGGACTTTCCGTTAATGCAACGGGAAAGGAAACAGAAAGTTTTACCTGGAAGGCAAATGAAGCATTTACCATTACCATTCATCTGGAAAATGGTGTGAGCCTTGTCAACGAAACTACAGGAAAGACGGCATCTGGAAATGTCACTGTAAAAGGTGGAGAGAAATTTCATCTTGTAGCTACAACAGCCAATATGGGCAGTCTGAAAGGAAAGTATGCGATCACTTCCAATTTTCCCCTGGATTTCCATGCAATGCTTTTAAAACTGGAGAGTTCACAGGATATTGGATTTGGCTACTATACGGATTCCGCTGATCTGCAGATTACAGTTGACTGGCCGGAAGAAGCAGTTATCGAAATTACAAAGAAAGATGGAGATACTGGGAAAAATCTGGCCGGAGCCGTGTATGGAGTATATAGTGATAACGCCTGCACAAAGCTGATTGTTAAGATGCCGCCAACAGACAGCAATGGTTCTTCACGAGTAACTCTTACCAAGACACAGGATACTGTTTACTTAAAAGAGATTACAGCACCGGAAGGTTATGTTGTCCAGGCTTCTTCGTATGGAGTGAAATTAGTAGTTGGCAGTACAACCAAACAGACTGTAACGGACAAAGAGCAGAAAGGAAATCTGACCGTTTATAAAGAGGGAGAAGTTTTTGTAGGAGCTGTATCTGATGAAAATGGAACTTCATTCCAGTATGAGAAACGCCGTCAGAAAGGAGCCGTTTATAACGTATATGCTGCCGAGGATATTGTAACAGCAGGTGGAAAAACAGTTTACAAAAAAGGCGCAGAAGTAGCGAAAAATCTGATCACAGGTGAGAACGGTTCTGTAACGGTAAAGAATCTTCCGCTTGGAAGCTATAATGTAACAGAAGCACAGGCCCCGGAAAATTTTTATAATGCAAAAGAAACAAAAAAAGTAACCATTTCTTATGCAGGGCAGACTGCAGAAGCGGCTTTCTCAGAGACTACCTTTACAAATGACCGTCAGAAAGCAGTGGTGCAGGTGATAAAGAAAGACAAAGATACTGAAAATACACTATCCGGAGGGCATTTTGCTCTGTTTGCAGCGCAGGATATGAAAACTGTGGATGGAAAAGTAGCGGTAAAAAAAGATGCTCTGATTGAGACTGCAATTACTGGTACTGATGGAAAAGCAGCATTTAAAGCAGATCTTCCAGTGGGATTTTCTTATTATGTAAAAGAAGTCCAGGCTCCGGCTGGTTATGTCAGAAATGAGAAAGATACTTATTCTTTCCAGTTCAGTTATACCAATGATGAACAGGCAAAAATTTCTTTCAGTCATACTTTTGTGAATGACAGGGTCAGTGCTGCAATCTCTTTGAATAAAAAAGATGCCGAGACAAAAGAAAATAAGGCACAGGGAGATGCTTCCCTGGAAAATGCGGTGTATGGACTTTATGCAAGAAACGACATTACCCATCCAGATGGAAAGACAGGCGTTATTTATAAAGCCGGAAGCCAGATTGGTACGCTAACTACCGATAAAGAAGGAAAAGCAAGGATAGAGAATCTTTATCTTGGAGAGTATTACATCAAGGAAATTACCCCATCCGTAGGATATCTGGCAGACGAGCATGAATATGATCTTGTATGCAGTGATGAAGGTGATCTGACAGCGGTTGTAGAAAAAGAGTGTACCTCACTGGAAACGGTGAAGAAACAGCCGTTTGAACTTATTAAAGCTGCCAATAATGGAGACACAGATGCTGCATTACTATCCGGAGCTGGATTTAGTGCATATCTGGTATCTTCTTTGGTGGTAAAAGAGGATGGAAATTATGATTTTTCCTCTGCAGAGCCAGTTGTGATTGGTGAAAATGGAGCAACGGAAATTTTTACAAATGAGAAAGGCTATGTAAAATCCATTGCAATTCCATATGGAACATATCTGGTGAGAGAAACTACAACACCCCATAATTACAAACCTGTAGATGATTTTATTGTCCGGATTACAGAGAATAAACCAACAGAGCCGCAGACATGGAGAGTTCTTTTGGATAAAGAATTTTCTGCAAAACTGAAAATTATCAAACAGGATGATGAGACTAAAAAATCTGTTCTAATTCCGGGAACAGAGTTTAAAATTTATGATATGGATCATGAAAAATATGTAGAGCAGGTAACTACATACCCGACAACTGTTACACATACCTCATATTTCACAGATATAGATGGATATCTGATACTGCCTCAGAATTTAAAAATTGGTCATTATAGAATCGAAGAGGTAACAGCACCGGACGGTTATACCATTAACAAAAATTATGTCGAAATACAGGTGGATACCAATACCCTGTATCAGACGGATCCGGTTTCAGGTGATGCGGTCATTGAAGTGGTATATGAGGACCATTCGGTGAAAGGAAAACTCACTGTACAGAAAAAAGGAGAGGTTCTTTCGACCTATAAGAATGATTTTAGGTATGAAGTTCAAAACCTTTCCGGTGCAGTATATGAAGTATATGCTGCAGAGGATATCTATACAGCAGATTTCCAGAAAGATGATACAGGAAAAAGAATCCTGAAATATGCAAAGGGTGAAAAAGTTGCAGAACTGACAACGGATGAATCCGGAAAAGCAGAGCTTGATAATCTGCCTCTAGGAGAATACAAAGTTGTAGAAAAGACTGCACCGGAGGGATTTGTATTAAATGAAGAAGAACAGAAGATTTCTTTCGTCTATGCAGACCAGAATACACCAGTGATCTCACAGAGTGCAGAGTTTATAAATGACCGCCAGAAAGTAGAAGTGTCAGTTGTGAAAAAAGATGCTGAAAATGAGAAAGGGCTTTCTGGAGCAGAGTTTGGTCTTTACGCAAAAGAGGATATAAAAGCAGGGGATAAGGTACTGGTAAAAGCAGACGAACTGCTTACAAAAGCGGTAACAGGTGAAGATGGAAAAACTGTTTTTGAGCAGGATCTGCCATTTGGAACTTATTATATAAAAGAACTGGCAGCACCAGATGGTTTTGTATCTTCAGATGAGCAGATTGAGGTGACTGCGAAATATCAGGGACAGGAAGTAAAAACAGTAAAACTGGAAACCGTTTTTAAGAATGAACCGACAACAACTGAATTTACGAAATCAGATATTACAACAGGTGTGGAACTTGACGGAGCAACACTGACGGTTTTGGATTCAGACGGAAAAGAAGTAGAAAAATGGACTTCTGTAAAAGGAAAAGCTCATGTAATAAAAAGACTCCATGTGGGAAAAACCTACACACTTCGGGAAGAGTTTGCACCATATGGTTATCTGCAGGCGGAGGAAGTGAAATTTACAGTTTCTGATACTGCAGATGTTCAAAAAGTAGAAATGAAGGATGCTGTTCCGGTTGGACGAATCATCATCAATAAAAAAGGTGAATTTGTCAAGGAAGTTACCTGGAAAGATATGCTGGCAGGCGGCATGGACGCAGCATTTGGCTATGTTACAGGTTCTTTGAAAGATGTTACTTTTGAAATTTATGCAGCGGAGGATATCAAGGCTGCAGATGGGGAAAGCAGTGATTATTATAAAAAGGACGAATTGGTAGCAACAATTACGACAGATGCTCTTGGATATGCAAGAGCAGAAGATCTTCCTTTAGGCAAATATTATGTAAAGGAAAAAGAGACGGCGGATGGATATGTTCTGGATAGAGAAATCAGAGAGGTTGATCTGACTTATCGTGATCAGAATACTCCGGTTGTGACTTATGATGAGGACTGGCAGAATAACCGCCAGAAAGCAAAAGTAACTGTAGTTAAGAAAGAAAAAAATACAGACCGTGTTCTGGAAGGCGGAGTATTTGCACTTTATACAAAGAATGATATTTTAAATGCAGAAGGCGAAGTAATCCTGAAAGCAGATACCATGATCGAGCAGAAAGCTACGGATCAGGATGGAAGGATTGTATTTACGGCAGATCTTCCAATCAATGGCAACTACTATGTAAAAGAAGTGCAGGCTCCTGCTGGATTTGTGACAACAGAAGAAATCAAGGAATTTGATTTTGCTTATGCGGGAGAAGAGGTTGCAGAAGTATCCTTTGAGTTCACTTATGAAGATGAGCCAACTACTTTTGAAATCACAAAATCAGATATTACAACCGGGGAAGAATTACCAGGTGCAAAACTGAAAGTATCCGATTCAGAGGGAAACGTTGTGGATGAGTGGACTTCCGGAAGCACACCACACATCATTAAGGAACTGGAAGTTGGAAAGAAATATATATTAACAGAGACAATTCCTGCTGATGGTTATGCAACTGCAGAATCCATTACGTTTGTAGTAGAAAATACTGCAGATATACAGAAAGTAGAAATGCAGGATGATACAACAAAAATTCTGATCAGTAAAGTTGATATGACAGATGGAAGCAGCGAGGTCAAAGGTGCTAAACTGTATATTCTTAATGAAAACCAGGAAGTTATGGAAAGCTGGACATCTGGTGATCAGCCCCATTATGTAGAGAAACTTTCAGTCGGCACTTATACGTTGTTGGAGGAAACAGCACCGAAAGGCTATATTGTGGCAAATAAAGTGACATTTGAGGTTAAGGACACCGGAGATGTTCAGGGAGCCAAAATGGAAGATGAACAGGCAATGGGCAAGGTAATCTTAAATAAAACGGATAAAGATACCAAGAAGCCAATGAAAGGTGTAGAATTTGCCCTTTGTGACAGCAAAGGTAAAGTTCTGGAAACTCTGGTAACAGACAGTGCTGGCCATGCAGAATCAAAGAATTATCCGATTGCGACTTTTAAGAATGGGCAGTATAAAAAAGCAATCACATATATCCTGAAAGAAACAAAAACACTGGATGGCTATCAGCTTGATGAAACCGAGCATAAGATTCAGTTTGAATATGTCAATGACCGTACTCCTGTGATTGAATATACTCTGGATCTGACAAATAAGAAAGCTCCGGAAAAAGACACTCCGGAAACATCAGAAAACCAGGGAGTCAGCACTCCTGGTTCCCATGGTTCTGATGCGACTTCTGTATCCAATTCACCAAAAACAGGAGATAATACAAATATTGCTATTTTTGTGCTGGCACTTGCAGTATCAGCAGGATGTCTGGGAACTGTAGTGACAGTTAAGAGAAAACGCAAATGATAATATAAATAGTGTTCTGGGGCTGTGGTTACTGCACAGCCCCATTTTGAAAAGGAGAAGAAATTGAAATTAGGAGCAAGAATAAGAAAAATCCGTATGTTTCGCAACATAACTCAAAAGGAATTGGGACGCAGATTAGGATATGGGGAAAGTAGTGCGGATGTGAGAATCGCCCAATATGAAAGTGGACAGCGTACACCGAAGCAGGAAACGCTTATCCGGATAGCAGAAATATTGGAAGTTGATGTCCGAAATTTTTTAAGTCCTGGAATTGCGACAATGGACGAATTAATGGAAACTTTATTCTGGATGGATGAAGAAAATAGAGGGCTTTTTCATCTGTTCCTGCTAAATGATTCAGAAAGTGAAATAGTTGGAATCACAATGAGGGATAAAAAAACAATGTCTTATCTGCAGGAATGGATGGGGAAAAAGCAGAAATTGGGCGATGGAAGAATCACAGAAGAGGAATATCTGGAATGGAAACTGCATTGGCCAGAGAATAAGAGAAAAACAGAATATAAAACCGTATGAAGTAAAAAGGAATTGCTTTGCGGAGAGTTACCTGTTAGAATATTACTGGAGTAACCGTGTACAGGGTTGGTAAAAACCTCCTGGATTTTCAGATTCCGTTAAGGGATACAGAAGAAGGGAGGTGGAGCGAATGGATACATACGAAGTCTTGAGCTTATTGTTCTTAGGCGGTACGTTTCTGATTGCTTTGCTTGCCTATTTGGATAATAGGGACAACAAGCGAAAAAAATAGCCTACCCTGTCTGCCAACAGGATAGGCAGCTCTCTTTGAGAGCAAAATAAATTAAAACCTAATCCAGGAGCATCCACCTTGTGGGCGGTTACTCTTTTCAATTAGAATATAGCATTTTCTCTCCGAAAAGTAAAGTACATTTTATGCAGCCAATTCTAAAAAAGAGTGGGCTGTTTTTTTATTGATAGGAGGGAAGTTTAATGTCTAAACTACAGGACATCCGAAACTTGGTGCAGGAACATGCCGTATCAGTGAGCAGTTCGCCAGGGGATTGGATGGATTATATGGACACAGCATCAAGGTTATATCGTTATTCTTTTTCAGATCAGCTTCTGATCCATGCACAGCGTCCAGACGCAACAGCCTGTGCATCACTGGAACTATGGAATGAAAAGATGTTACGCTGGGTAAATCGTGGTGCAAGAGGAATTGCCTTGTTTGATGAAACCTGGCAGAATACCAAACTTCGTTATGTGTTTGATATTTCGGATACCCACATGGTAGCCGGAGGCAGAAGCCCATATCTTTGGAAGATGCAGGAACACCAGAGAGAAGAGATCCTCACCCATCTGGCAGAAGTCTATGCTCTGGAAGAAAAGGATGCGGCAACTTTGCAGGACGCATTGATGGCGGTCGCAAGGGAAATGGTCAATGACAATCTGGAGGAATACCTGGATGGATTGGAATATGCTGTAGAAGGTACTTATCTGGAAGATCTGGATGAGGTGACGATCCGCAGTGATTTTCGTCAGCTGGCAACAGACAGTGTTTACTATCTGCTTTCCAGGCGATGCGGGCTTGACCCGATGGAACTTCTGGAAGAAGAGGACTTCATGCATATCACAGATTATAACCGTCTGTCAGTTCTCACCTTCCTTGGAAATGCGGCAAGCCAGCTCAGTGAGAGTATTCTGATTGATATTGGAAAGACCGTACATAAAATTTCTCTGGAAGAAGCGAGAAAAGAGGTTGAAAATTCCAATGAAAGGAATTATAATAACTTTACCACGTTAATGCACGAAATTAAAAACCAGGATGCAGAAACGAAAAAAGAAGAAAATATTGAAAATGAAGGAGGAACCGATTATGGAACTGACATATCATCGCAAGGGAGATTACCTGTTTCCGAATCTGACCGTCGAAGAGGAAGAAGTGACGATCGGGAAATATGGGATGCTGCGGAGGACATTTCTGAAAGAACACAAGAACAGCCTTTATCAGAGCCTGTTCCTGACCGGGAAGCTGAACAGCCATCTGGAACAGATCGAGAAAGCAGCACAGGAGAGAATGGACAGCCAGATGGAGAAACTGCTGGAGAAGAATCCGGCACCGGACAAGGAAGCAGATCCGATGGCATGGACAGCACACATGAACGCACTGATGGCAACAGCGGAAGAGAGCATCTTGACGGAATTGGTATACAGTTAGTCGAAGATACAAGAGAAGATGGATTGAGTAAAGCAGAGGAAGAGATCGCCTCTGCTTTATCTTTGCCCGAATATCCCACCGCAGATGAACAAAGGCGGCAGATCGAGGAAAGAGCAGCTGCCCTTTATGCCGGAGAAATCCAGATTCCAGAGGAAGTTGTCGATGAGATTTTACGGACAGGAGGAAACCGGAAAGCCAGCCAGCTCCGGATCATCTATAATTTCATGAGTGAACAGACACCGGAGGAATATACGGAGTTTGTGAAGCGTGAATACCGCAAAGGGGGAAAAGGTTTTCAGATTGATGGAAATGAATATTCGGTCTGGTTTGATGAAACCGGGATGCAGATCGCAGTAGGGCATACAGTTACAGACCATATCTTAGATAAGGCATTTTTATCATGGGAAGATGTCAGCGGACGTATCCATCAGCTTTTAGACCAGGGTGAATATGCACCGCAGTCTGTATTGGATGCGGCAAGAAGTAATGCAGTAAAAGAACACGCCCAGGCTCTTGCTTATATGAAAGGGGATATGGCAGAAGGAGTAGCGGAGATTGTTTTCGATGAGGAGGATTTACCACATCTTCGCAGTATCTATCCGGAGATCACGGATTATCTGGAAGAAAAGCTGGAGGATCTTCAGTGGCTTTCGGAACTGAATGAAAGACTGGATGCACTGGCAGAAGCCTATGAAGAAAATCATTTTATTATGCGTTTCCATCATTATAATCCTATAAATATCTCAAAGCAGTTTCAGAAGTTTGCGGATGAGGTGATTCCTTATCAGGCTAGGGAGGGCTTTGCCTGGAAAGAACATCCGATGTTCATTACACAGGATGAGATTGATGCTTATCTTGCAGGAGGTGGAGCGTATTCGCAGGGCAGGCTTAGGACGTATTCCTTTTATCTGCTGCATGAAGATGAAAGATCGAGGACAGGTTTTATCAAGGAACAGTATGGGATCGGTGGAAGCAGTCACGCACTGTCTGGTGCCGATGATTCACACGCAAACTATGATGGAAAAGGATTGTTTCTTGCAAGAGGTGCTTATGGGAATCCATATACGTCAATTTTATTATCCTGGAATAAAGTTGCAAACAGAGTAGATTATCTGATAAAGAATGACCAGTTCCTGCAGGCAGAAGATTATGCTCGTATGCCGGAATATGAACGGGAGCAGATGGCGAATAAGGTACTCCGCTTTTATGACCGTCTTCCGGAAGAGATAGACAGACCATTTACGGATGATTTCTTCTGGGAAAAACCAGGAAAAGAAATGGTGTCAGTTTTAGAGAATCCAGAGCAGACAGAAGAACTGTTACAGAAGATGGATGCAGCATTGGCAGCTCTTCCATTGGATTTTGAAGCGTATGGGACAAATTACCAGCAGAAAACAGAACTTCTTTCAGAACTTCACCAGTATGCAGAAGGAACCTATACGATTTTCCCGACACCGGAAGCAGAACCGTCTTTTGCGGAACCATCCGGACACCAGATGACCATGTTTGATTTCTTGGATACGAAGGCAGTGGCAGAACCGACCGTAGTAGATATGTCAGATGTGGAGGAAATAGAAGAGGAAGAGGTTACTGCCAGAGAAGATATTCTGGAAAATCAGAAACAGGAAACAACGAAAGATTCTGGGGAGCGGGAAGCAACTGAATCAGAAGAAAAGATAACAGCTAAAACAGCAGAAGAACTGGCAGAGTCCTGGGATGAAGGTGTTTTTGAATATCTGGGGTATCATTTTGAAGCAGTAGGGGTATTGCCGGAAGGAATAGAAGGAAAAGATTTGGTTGCACAGACCCGTTCCAATACAGAACTGCATTTATCAACCTATCATACAGAAGATTTCCCAAAGTATTCTTATGATGATTTTTATGCAGTCAGCAATGCACCAACTGCCGATGTGTTCCGGTGTCTGGAAACCGGACGCAATTATATTCCCGGAGAAAATGAACTGTTTGGATATGAGGGAGAATTCCAGCCATATTTAAAACCGGAAGTAGAAAAGATTGTAACAAAACCACACAACTTCCATATCCGGGATAATGACCTTGGTGCAGGCGGACCTAAAGCAAAGTATAAGGCAAATATGGAAGCCATCCATTTGTTACAGACTTTGGAGAAAGAAGAGCGTCTGGCAACACCTGAAGAGCAGGAAATCTTATCCCGTTATGTTGGCTGGGGTGGTATCCCACAGGCATTTGAGGAGAGTAACAGCAGTTGGGCAAATGAGTATCTGGAATTAAAGAATACTTTATCGCCAGAAGAATACAGTGCAGCAAGGGCATCGACCTTAAATGCTTTTTATACATCCCCGATCGTGATCCGAAGTATGTATGAAGCATTGGAAAACATGGGACTGAAACAGGGAAATATCCTGGAGCCGTCCTGTGGTGTCGGTAACTTTATGGGACTGATCCCGGAGAGTATGAGCAAAGCCAATATGTATGGTGTGGAACTTGACCCGGTTTCGGGCAGGATCGCAAAACAGCTTTACCAGAAAAACAAGATTGCCGTGCAGGGATTTGAGGAAACCAGTTATCCGGACAGCTTTTTTGACTGTGTGATAGGCAATGTTCCGTTTGGAGCGTATCAGGTCAGTGACCGCAGATATGACCGGCATCATTTTATGATCCATGATTATTTTATTGCAAAATCCCTTGATCTGGTGCGTCCCGGTGGCGTAGTGGCTGTGGTAACTTCCAGTGGAACGATGGATAAGCAGAATCCGGCAGTGAGACAGTATATCGCAAACCGGGCAGAACTGCTTGGAGCCATCCGATTACCGAATAATGCGTTCCAGAGAAATGCCAATACCAGCGTTGTTTCTGATATTCTGTTTTTCCAGAAAAGAGACAGGGCATCCATTGAGGAACCGGAATGGTTAAATTTAAAGGAAATGCCGGAAGGCTATTCAGTCAATGCTTATTTTGCAGAGCATCCGGAAATGGTGCTTGGTGAATTTACCACAGAAAGCACTCAGTATGGAAAGCAGGAAGTGACTGTAAAACCAAAAGAAGGCGTTACCTTAGAAGAACAGTTAAAAGAAGCTATCAGGAATATCCATGGCATGATCACGGAACTGGAACTTTCGGATACAGAGCTGGAGGAGGATGTTGTCTCTATCCCGGCAGACCCGGATGTAAAGAATTTCAGTTTTACCGTAGTGAATGAGGAAGTCTATTACCGGGAAAATTCTGTGATGAACCGCATGGAGCTTCCGGCAATGACAGCGGAACGTGTCAAAGGGATGGTGAAGATTCGTGATATTACGAATGAACTGATTCAGTGCCAGATGGAAGAGGAAAGCGATGAACAGATCACAAAGCTGCAGGAAAAACTTAATGAAGAATATGATACTTTTACAGCAAAGTATGGTCTGCTTAGCAGTAATGCCAATAAGCGGGCATTTAGCCAGGACAGCAGCTATTGTCTTTTGACTTCTCTGGAATTTCTGGATGATAAGGGAGAACTGAAACGGAAAGCGGATATTTTTACCAAAAGGACAATCCGCAGGGCAGAAACGGTAACTTCTGTAGATACTGCCAGTGAAGCACTTGCGGTTTCTATCGGTGAGAGGGCAGGCGTTGACCTTTCCTATATGGCACAGCTTTCCGGGAAAACAGAAGAGAAGCTTACCGAAGAACTGGCAGGGGTAATCTTTAAGAATCCGATTAGTGAAAAATGGGAGCCATCGGACGAATATCTTTCTGGAAATGTGAGGGAGAAACTGCAGATCGCCAAACAGTTTGCAGAAGATCACCCGGAATATCAGGTGAACGTGCAGTATTTGGAGCAGGTACAGCCAAAAGATCTGGATGCGTCAGAGATTGAGGCAAGACTTGGGGCAACCTGGATCTCCGAGGATTACATTACACGGTTTATGGCAGAGACATTCCATACACCAAGATATTATGTAGGGAGCAAGGTCAAAGTCCAGTATGCAGAAGTGACCGGACAGTGGAATGTTATGGGAAAGAATGTGGACAGCTACGGAAATGCCCTTGTTACTTCCACATATGGAACACAGAGAGCCAATGCCTACCGCCTTTTGGAAGATGCCTTAAACCTTAGAGATACCAAAATTTATGACACGGTACAGGATGCCGATGGGGAACACCGGGAATTAAACCGGAAGGAAACGATGCTGGCACAGCAGAAGCAGGAGCTGATCAAAGAGGAATTTAAGGAGTGGATATTTAAAGACCTGTACCGAAGGGAAGATCTCTGTAAGATTTATAATGAACGATTTAACAGCATCCGTCCACGGGAATATGATGGAAGCCATATTCAGTTTGTCGGCATGAACCCGGAGATCACCCTGATGCCGCACCAGAAAAATGCAGTGGCTCATGTGCTGTATGGAAATAATACGTTACTGGCTCATTGCGTAGGAGCAGGGAAGACGTTCCAGATGATCGCAGCCGGTATGGAATCAAAACGGCTGGGACTCTCACAAAAAAATCTTTATGTCGTGCCAAACCATCTGACCGAGCAGTGGGGCAGTGATTTCCTACGTCTCTATCCGGGAGCAAATATCCTGGTGGCAACGAAGAAGGACTTTGAGCCGGCAAACCGAAAACGGTTCTGTTCCCGTATTGCGACAGGGGATTATGATGCCGTGATTATCGGCCATACGCAGTTTGAGAAAATCCCTCTTTCAAGAGAACGGCAGATTGCCATGCTGGAAGATCAGATCGCAGATATTACGTTTTCCATTGAAGAAGCAGCACATCAGGCAGGGCAGAATTATACCATCAAGCAGTTGGAAAAAACAAAGAAAAGCCTGCAGGCGAGGATGAAGAAACTCAATGACCAGACCAGAAAGGATGATGTAGTAACTTTTGAGCAGTTAGGTGTAGACAGACTGTTTGTGGACGAAAGCCATAGTTTTAAGAACCTTTTCTTGTATACAAAAATGCGGAATGTGGCGGGTATCTCACAGACGGATGCACAGAAAAGTTCGGATATGTTTATGAAATGCCGGTACATGGATGAACTGACAGGCGGCAGAGGGATCACCTTTGCTACAGGTACTCCCGTATCGAACAGTATGACGGAGCTTTACACTATCATGCGTTATCTCCAGTATGACACACTCATGCGTATGGGTATGGGACACTTTGATTCCTGGGCGGCAACGTTCGGGGAGACAGTAACCGCAATCGAATTATCACCGGAAGGAACGGGCTATCGTGCAAAAACACGGTTTGCCCGTTTTTTTAATCTTCCGGAGCTGATCTCCATTTTTAAGGAAGCTGCGGATATTCAGACTTCGGATATGCTGAACCTTCCCGTACCGGAAGCAGAGTTTATCAATGAAGTTTTAAAACCAAGTGAAGAACAGCAGGATATGGTAGCTGCATTTTCAGAACGTGCAGAATCAGTAAGGGCAGGAATGGTAAATCCGACAGAGGACAATATGCTCAAGATTACCAATGACGGAAGAAAATGTGCATTGGATCAGAGGTTATTAAATGAAATTCTCCCGGATGCCGAAAAAAGCAAGGTCAATACCTGTGTGGAAAATGCTTTTCAGGTATGGGATGAGGGAAAGACAGACCGGACAACCCAGCTGATCTTTTGTGACTTGTCTACTCCAAAAGGGGATGGGACTTTCAACGTATATGATGATGTCCGGAACAAACTGGTTGCCAGAGGAATCCCGAAAGAAGAGATTGCTTTTATCCATGAATACAACACGGAGGCAAAGAAAGCGGAACTGTTTGCAAAGGTGCGGGCCGGACAGGTGAGAATCCTCATGGGTTCTACACCGAAACTCGGTGCTGGTACCAACGTGCAAGACAGGCTCATTGCTCTGCATCACCTTGACTGTCCGTGGAAGCCGTCTGATCTGGAACAGCAGGAAGGACGTATTTTAAGACAGGGAAACCAGAATGACAAAGTAAAGATATTTCGGTATGTGACGGAGAACACTTTTGATGCGTATATGTGGCAGATTTTGGAGAATAAGCAGAAGTTCATCAGTCAGATCATGACCAGTAAATCCCCGGTCAGAGCTTGTGAAGATGTGGATGATACGGCACTGTCCTATGCAGAGATCAAGGCACTTGCTACAGGAAATCCGTATATTAAGGAAAAAATGGATCTGGATGTGCAGGTGAGTAAGCTGAAACTCTTAAAGGCAAACCATACCAGTCAGATTTACCGTCTGGAATCCGATATTGCAAAGAATTTCCCGGTACAGATCAGTGCATTGAAAGAACGGATTGCCGGAATGCAGGTGGATTCGCAGGTAGTAAAAAGCGTGGATTTACAGGATAATGACACATTTGCCATGACGGTAGGAAATGTCCTTTATGAAGATAAGAAAGAAGCAGGCGAAGCGTTGATCGCTGCCTGTGCAGGGCTAAAAACTGTTAGCACCGGCGGAAAGGTCGGGGAATATCATGGGTTTACGTTATCTGCTTCCTACAATATGTTCTCCAATGCATTTGAACTGACGGTCAAAGGAAAATGTTCTTATAAGCTGGAAATCGGAAAAGACCCGATAGGAAATATGCAGCGTATCCATAACACGCTTTCTTCCATTGACAGGAAGCTGACGGAAAGTGAGCAGAAATTGGAAACTGTACAACAGCAGCTTGCTACTGCACAGAAAGAGGTAAAAAAGCCATTTCCGAAAGAAGCAGAACTGAATGAAAAGCTGGAACGATTATCCGAGTTAAATGCCTTGCTGAACATGGATGAAAAGGGCAATGAGACGATTATGGCAGATGAGGATATTGGCAGAGAAGGAAGCAGCACAGACAGCAGGGATGCCGTAGAAGAAAAAGAACTTCCGGAAACAGCAGACAGAATCCATAAGCCATCTATTCTGGAACGCTTAAAGCAGGAGAAGACACAGCAGAATACAGCGGAACAGACCGTTACACAGAAAACTGCAAAGAAAAAACACGAACAGGAGTTATAAAAGATTTTCCGTCAGAGTTTTCTCTGGCGGGGCATAAAATGGAGGGTTTGTTTATGGCAAATAATATAGAAAAACAGTTAAAAGAAATATCGGAACGGCTGGAACAGGGAGTAAAGGAAATCTTTACTTCGGAGAGATATACCGAATATCTGAATACCATGTCAAAGTTCCACAATTACAGCTTTAATAACACACTGCTGATCACCATGCAGAAACCGGAAGCAACATTGGTAGCGGGGTATCAGGCATGGCAGAAGAAATTCAACCGACAGGTAAAAAGAGGGGAAAAAGGCATCCAGATTATTGCCCCGGCTCCGTTTAAAGAGAAACAGGAGATTGAAAAAACTGATCCGGAAACAGGCGAGATTGTGATCGGGGAAGATGGACAGCCGGAAACAGAAGTAGTAGAGCGTGTTATTACAAAATTCCGGGTTACGACAGTATTTGATGTCAGCCAGACCACAGGAGAACCGATTCCAGAGTTTGAGGTATCAGAACTGGATGGAGATGTTTTGATCTACCATGATTTTATGGAATCATTAAAAATGGTTGCCCCGGTTCCTATCCGTTTTATTGAGATTGATGGGGAGGCGAAAGGCTTTTATCAGCTTGTCGATAAATATATTGCTATCCAGCCTGGCATGAGTGAGGCACAAACCATGAAAACAGCGGTGCATGAAACCGCACATGCAGTATTGCATGATCGTGATCAGATGGAAGCAGAGGGCATCGTAAAAGATCAGCTTACAAGGGAAGTAGAAGCAGAAAGTGTTGCCTATGTGGTATGTAACCATTTCGGACTGGACACATCGGAGTATTCTTTTTCCTATATTGCAAGCTGGTCTTCCGGTAAAAATATGAAAGAGCTTCGTGCTTCTATGGACACCATCCGTAAGACTTCTGCTGATATGATCGGACAGATTGAGGAAAAACTCAAAGAACTTCAGATAGAAAGAGCAGAGCAGGAAGCAGATGTTGTGGAGCAGACAGAAGAAATGAGTGCCATGCAGTATGCAGAACAGACTATTAATCGTCTGGAGCAGGAACGGACGATTTTCAGCAATGACCAGAGAAATCTTATCGTGAATTTTGCTTATAAACTGGATGATAGGGAAGCAATGGAAAAACTGGCAGAGAATCTTGCAGAATCTATTCTGGATGGAAACAGAGAAGCGGTACTAAAATTGATTGGAGAAGCGGAGGAACAGATTGAAAGTCTGCCGGATTCGATGATTGGTTTATCAGAATTGCATGAAGCCGGATTTTATTCAGAAAGTATGCTTCCGCTTACCAGGGAGCGGGCAGTGGAATTGCACCATGAGGGAGTAACGGTTTATGGACTGACCGGAGCAGTTGGTGGTCAGGAACAGTCGCAAAGAATTATGAATCTGGAACTGGATATTTTACAGCATGACGGGTTATTCGGAGTGACGAAATTTGAATGGGAAAATTACCGGAGAAGTCAGGAAACGATTATGACACCGGAAGAAAAAGCAAAGATCAAAGAAACACTTCTTTTAGAAAGTGATGGAAACCGCTATGGAATTTACCAGATCAACAGTAGACAGGAAGAAAGAGGGTATCAGTTTTTAAGTCTGGAAGCGGCAAAAGAAATGGGATTTACCGTAGATGGCAAAGACTATCAGATGGTTTACAGTGAAAGACTGAGGGATGCTACGACACTGGATAATCTCTTTGAGCGTTTTAATATAGAACGACCAAACGATTTTACTGGGCATTCCATGTCAGTCAGTGATGTGATCATTATGAACCGGGGCGGCAGATTAACCGCATACTATGTAGATTCTTTTGGATTTACAGAACTGCCGGACTTTGTAGCACAGAGAGCTGAAATGTTAAATGCCAATCCAGTAAAAGCATATCCGGAAGTTTATATGGGAACTTTGGAAAAGGCTATGCAGGAGAGAAATGTAGATGCTTACCTGGATTCCAGAAAACTGAACATTGACTGTAAAAATGCAATTGAACAGGCAATCACAGAGGGATTCGACGGTATGCGTTTAAATCCAGATGCTGCAGTAGGCGTGTTTGAAAAATACGGGGAAGAACGAGTTGCATTTGTTCTGGCAAATACATTGAAACAGCTTTCCTATGATGGAAGATTTTCTGATGGCAATAAACGGTGGGCAGATGGCATTGATATTCCGGAAAATATCAGTCGGGGAATGGATCTGAACAGGGACTATATTGTGGGCAGCCATCCTGCAGTCCTGAATGGATTTATTGATATGGCAAGAAAAGAAATCCGTACCCGGAAACTGGAAGAGGTGCTTGGTGTGAAAAATCAGCATATCACTGAAACTACAAGAGGGTATGACGCAGAAGGACATACAGGCACCTGGTATGCGATGGATATGAAAACATATCATGGGGAGCGATTCTTCCAGATGCGAAATGAGGAATACGGTCAGGACGTGGCAGATATTATCGTATCGGAAAATGGGACACTGGTGGCAGAGGACATCTGGCATGGATTTGATGAAGGAGCCAGGGAAGCTATTTCAGAATATCTGGAAGAAAATGGTGCAACGGTGTATGACCTGATAGATCTTCCAGACCAGGCAACAGTCATCTTAGCAGACGGAACAGTTATGAAAATCATGGAACAGCAGCCAATCAGTACAGATACATGGGAGCCGACACTGACCGGACAGAATCTGCGGGGTGAAGAACAGAAATTCAGCTTTTTCGAGATACATAAAGTCAGAGAAAATAATGGCATTGACCTGAAAATGCCAGAAAATCATTATATTGACCAATATTATGTGATCGAAGATCTGGCAGCAAAAGGTGGGATGAAGATCGAGAGATATAAGGATTTGGGAGCTGCCCTTGGAGCATATTACTCTCTGCCTAATCATAAAATGAAAGCTCTTGGAATTGAAAATACAGCACCGTTGCGAGGTAGTCTTGATTTTATTCAGTGTAAGAATGGAATAGATACATTGATTTATGATTGCCAGGAAGTGGAAGGATGGCTGAATCCGCAGATATACAATACTTTTAAAGAGATAGGAAACAGTCTGGCAGTGCATGATACAGAGATAGCATACCAGATTGGAGATCAGTATTTTACAATTCAGACGGTAGAAGATGGTTATGATTATACATTCTATGATAAAGATTATCTGGAACTGGATGGCGGCGTTTATGATGATCCGACTATTTCTATTACTGAAGCAATGGAGAATATTTTGGAAGAGGAAGGACTTTCGATAGAAGATGCAAGCGTGATGGATTATGAAGAAATGTATGCAGAAATTGAATATGCAGAAGAAGAGAGACTGGAGAAGATACAATTTGAACGTACTTGCCCAAAGGCTTTTTTTGATGGTTATGACAGGGAAGCGGCATTAAAAAGTTATGAGGGAATAACCGTACAATTTAAAATGTCTGGTATGTATTTAACAGTGCAACCGACGGAGGATGGCTATAAATACCTGGTTTATGATCAGGAACTTCATGAAATTTCAGGAGATGCCTGTGGAAATCCAGAAGATTCTATTCAGAAAGCAATGTATGCCAGCTTGAAAAATGAAGGATTGGAAGATGTTGAATGTGTAAAAGTTGATGACAGGGAGTTTCGGGATAAGGTAATCAGTCATTCTAAAGAAGTGCTGGCCAGTGGAGATGTTCGATTCACTTCGGAACTTGGCAGATGTGAAACAGCATTGAATGGGATGGACAGGGCAGAAATTGAATATGAAGTTTTATTTCATGCAAGAGCTGTTCTGGAAGAAATGGGACTGGAAAATGAAGTTACATTGATTGGGGCGAGAGTACATGGTTCCAGAAGCAGAGATGACCTGTATCGTGCAGATTCTGATCTTGATGTGGTGCTTTCTTATCGAGGAAATATTCGAGAGGATAGTTTTTTTAACGAATTGAATTCGTATGGTATGGCAATAGCAGGCATTAAAGTAGACATTAACCCAATCTTAGAAGAAAGAATTACTTTGGCAGAGTATATAAAGGAATCGGAAGCCTATCTTGATCAGCAGGAAATCAGGAAACTCGCAGTGGACTTGGATAATTTTAGTTATGAATATGATACTTATGAATATAAAGATACCGTTGAAAATAGGGAAGAACAGGTTGAGAAACTCACAGAGGATATTTTGAACAAGGAGACAGCAGGTTTAAAAGACTGGCTGACTGAGGTGGCAGAAGAATCGGATATAGACAGTGATGTGATAACTGCCCGGTCATTACTTTCCCGTTTGGAAAATGCAGAAACCTTTTCTATCTTTACCAGACAACCAGAACAGGAGCAACCAGAAGCTACGATTACTTTTTATGTGGCAGAGTGCATGGAGTTTCCGGTCATGGGAGAGTACCATAATAATCTTACTCTGGAAGAAGCGATTAAAATTTATGAAAGTATTCCGGCAGATCGCTTGCATGGAGGTAAAGGGATTGGATTTGATCTGCAGGATGGAGATAAGGATTATTCCGGGGAATATGAACTGATGTGTTGGGATAGAGTAGACAGGGAACTGATAGATATGATTCCTCATTATAAGGAAAGCCCATTAGTACAGAAAGCAATTAACGATATGGAAAAGTATCTGAATGAGAAACATGGAAAAGTGCAGGAAGCAGAACAGACTGTGGAAGTGAAACAGGAAGTTTCAGAAGCACCAGTCAAGAAAGAATCCGTATCAGTGGAAGAGAACCAGACACAAAAGAAAGAGCCGGCAAAGGGCGAAAGAGGGGAATTGAAAAAATCTGTACTGCAGTCGTTGAAAGAGTTTCAGGCAAGGGCAAAAGCACAGGAACAGAAAAATAAAGAAGCAGAAAAATCCAAAGCACATAAGAAGGGGGATGTAGAATTATGATGGATCTGGCAATGAACTTTGATACAGACGAATGTTTAGTAACCGCAATGTTTGATAAAGGGAACAGAAATGACACGATGGAAGCAATCGACCATATCATTCCATTCCTGAAAGGGGATGCGGACATGATCGGGCTTGTCTGCAATACCATAAGAAAGCTGTTCTGCATGAGTGATGAAGGCTATGAGACTTTTCTTATGGACTTGGAAGATTATAAATCGAAACTGGAAGAGGAGGAATGAATTCAAGCCAGTGTGTAGTAAAGCGAAGGAAAAAGTGTCAGCATTGAGAAGTGTTAACAGGTATATATTGGAAGAATTCAGCCAGGGGAACTCTGGCTGATATAAAAACACATCTGCAGAAACAGTGACTGAAGAAATTTTGAGTAGTGGAATTGGGAAGAAGTATTTAGATACTATAATAAAGAGATTAGCTGGCTTGTATACTGACAGAGAGGACATAGTAAACAGATTTGCGTTATTATCAGGGATTGTAGGGAGATTCCGAAGAGCTTTTGTTCAGATGATGAAACAATAGGATTGGTACAGGAAATATATGGAACAAAAGTTAATAAAGGGATTTGTTGCGTTTTCCGCTATAATAATCTGCCAGCAAAGAATGTGTTGCCTGAATATGTTTGTGATTATAAGAAACGAGCAGGGTTATTTCAAAGATCTGCAGATTTAGAGTAGTTCTTTTTTTCTGAGAGAAAAATTAAAAATCGTTTTTGGTTCTTCTGGAGAGTGATTATAGCGTTTGGGAAACATCCGGAGAAACCATTACCTCAGGGTGTCGGTAAAGTTCTTTATCAAAGAGGGCTTTGAGATGCCCTTTCTTTTTTTATCCAAATCTTTCCTCTTGTTTACATATATAAACCTAAGAAAAAACTTGACGTTTAAATATTACAAGTGTAATATTTAAGAAAATACGAAAAAAGGAGAAATAAAACTATATGAGAAAAACGAAAAGAAAAAAACACACGAAGACTATCACAAAAATAGTTTTATTTAGCGGTATATTGATTGGTGGTGGAATCGGTATTGTAACAATAATGAATCGTAATGTTCCTGAAAAAAGACTAATGGAATATATGAAATATATTGAAAAAGGGGAATATGAGCAAATGTATGCCATGCTGGATCAGAAAAAAAGCAGCATGAACAGTAAGGAAGAATTTATAGAACGAAATTCTAAAATATATGAAGGCATTGAGATGTCTGATCTGTCCATAACCGATATTACAGCAAAAAGAAAAGAAAACGGAAATGCGGCAGTTTCCTATACAACAAATATGCAGACTGCTGCAGGAAATGTAGAATTTACCAACAATGCGGTATTTTCACATAACTGGACAGGATATCATTTAATCTGGCAGGATCAGTTGATTTTTCCAGAGTTATCTGCAACGGATAAAGTTCAGGTAACGTTAGAAGAGGCAAAAAGAGGAAATATTTTAGACAGAAATGGTCGCCAGCTGGCTGGAGAGGGAACTGCATCTTCGGTAGGAATTGTTCCGGGCAGAATGGAGAACAGGGAAGATACAATAAAAAAACTGGCAGAGTATCTTGGAATTGGAGCAGACGAAATTGAGGATAAGTTAAAAGCCGATTGGGTAAAAGCAGATTCTTTTGTACCAGTAGCAACAATTCCTAAAATACAAGAGGTCGATCTTCTGACAGTGAATCCGGATGAAACTGTTCTGGAAGAAAAAGAAAAGCAGGACACATTATTGAAGATTCCAGGTATTATGTTATCTGATGTAAAAGTACGAACTTATTATCTAAAAGAAGCTGCCTCTCATCTGGTAGGGTATGTACAGGCGGTTACAGCCGAAGATTTGCAGGAACATAAAGGGGAAGGGTATCGTACAAACAGTGTGATTGGAAAGACGGGACTGGAAACGCTTTATGAAAAAGAACTAAAAGGAACAGATGGGTGTGAAATCTGTATTGTAGATGCAAATGGAAATAAAAAAAGTGTTATTGCATATGAGCCTAGAAAAGATGGAGAAGATATCCATACTACGATTGATGGTGATCTTCAAAGTACTCTTTATGAACAATTTAAAGAAGACAGAGGATGTTCTGTAGCTTTGAATCCTTATACAGGGGAAGTATTGGCGTTGGTAAGTACGCCATCTTATGATAATAATGATTTTGTACGTGGAATGGACAACAGCCAGTGGAGTGCATTAAATGAAAATGAAGACAGGCCTTTATACAACCGCTTTCGCCAGACATGGTGTCCTGGCTCAACTTTTAAACCTGTAATTGCTGCAATTGGATTAAAAGTGGGGGCATTTACTGCAAATGACGATTTTGGAAATGAGGGTCTGGCGTGGCAGAAAGATTCCTCGTGGGGAGATTATACAGTGACTACACTTCATGATTATGAACCTGTGATCTTGAAAAATGCGCTTATTTATTCAGATAATATTTATTTTGCAAAAGCAGCATTAAAAATTGGTGCGGATCAACTGATGCAGTCTCTAAATCAAATAGGATTTAATCAGGAACTTCCATTTGATATTAAAATGTCAGAGTCCCAATATTCTAATATGGACAAGATAGAAACAGAAATCCAGCTTGCTGACAGTGGGTATGGACAGGGACAGATTCTGGTAAATCCTTTGCATCTTGCAAGCATTTATACGGCTTTTCTAAATGATGGAAATATGATAAAGCCATATCTTCACGCGGATGGTGGAAGCACTTCCAGTGAAATCTGGATAAAAGATGCTTTTTCACCACAAATTGTTTCGGAGGTTATGGAGGGGTTAGAGGGTGTAGTGAATAACCCGGAAGGAACTGGTTATGGAGCATGCCGGGAAGACATTAGATTAGCAGGAAAAACCGGAACAGCGGAACTGAAAGCTACAAAAGAAGATACATCTGGAACAGAAATTGGCTGGTTTACAGTTTTTACTACAGATAGAGATACAAAGAATCCTATTTTGCTCATCAGTATGGTAGAGAATGTGAAAGATATTGGAGGAAGCGGTTATGTGGTGGAAAAGGATAAGGCGATACTGGATGAATATCTTGGTAATGAATAATTTTTACCTTTAAATATTACAAATGTAAGAGGAAAATGATATGAAAAAAATTTGGAAAATATTTGTGGGAGTTATTTTTCTTGCTGTCTGTAGTGGATGTGGCATAAAGAAAGAGCAGAAAAAGACAATTGAAGATACGAAAGAAAAAATTTACAGAGAGTGTGAAATGCTAGCAGAAGGCTATCGGAACATATATGAGAATGCTGTGAAAGAAAATGCACTATATGAGCTGAGTACAATACAAAAAAGTATGGATTATTTTGGAAAATATGGATATGCAGTAATTGATTCCTACAATCAGCTGGATATGGTTCAAAGTATTAAAGTAGATGATTTTTTGAAAAAAGCAGAAAAAGAGAAGAATGGAAAAACTACTATATTTCAAGTTATAGCAGGGGATTATTTTATCCGGTATGATCTGAAAACCAAACAGGGGAAAATAGACGTTGAAGTAAGCTCTTTTAAATGGAAAGAGGACACTTGGCAGGAAACATATTATCATGAGTTTAGAGCTAATTCATGGAAATATACAGAAAACGGGCATTTCTTTATAGAAGAATATCATCCGGCAGGATATGATGGACCGTCTGGATATCGGGACTTTCGGGTAGCACCGTTAAATAAAAAATGTCGGGAGTTGAATCGAAAATATATACTTCCTTTTGGATATACACTTAATAAATTGTTTACTTCTAATTGGAGTGAAAAAAATTATGATGGAATAAATTTTTATGATGTTTTTGATCGTTTACTTTCAATGGAAGAAAAAACTGATGAATTTAAGGAAGGAAAGACTTATGAAATCCCAAAAGAATCATTTGAAACGATATTTCAAAAATATTTTAATATAAGCGCAGAGATACTGCAGACAGGAACGGTATTTCACACAGAAATACAGACATATCGGTATCGAACCAGAGGAATCGTATATGATTTTGCTCCCACACCATATATTCCATATCCGGAAGTTGTTTCCTACATAGAAAATCAAGATGGAACAATAACACTGGAAGTAAATGCGGTATGGCCACAAAAAGAATTAGATCAGGCGTTTTGTCATAGCGTAACCATTCGGCTGTTAGATAAAGATAGATTTCAATATGTATCCAATTATGTATCAAGGTCAGAAATAGAGGTTACCTGGTATACGGAAAGATTATCAGACGAAAAGTGGGAGGAATGTTATGGAGATAATTGATATGATTACAAAAAGAAAACTGAAAAAGATGATGAGCGTTTTATTTATTTCGGGATGCTTTTTCATAGGAAATACAAAATGTAAAGGGGCTGATTTAGAATATATTTCACAGGAAACTGCGAATTATGCTGTACAAGAAAGAGGATATGATTTGCCAGTAGATGAAGTCGTGAAAGAAGAAGCTATTGAAGATTGTAAGAATGTTATGAATCAGATGAAAGTCATTTATCAAAAGGCGGATAAAGGGACTTCATCGAATATAGTAGTTTCTGAGACAGTAATGGAAGAAATGCAGGAAGTATTAAAGGAAAAAAATGTCCCCGTTATTACATCAGCACCGTATTCAAATATGGCTAATTATTCTAAAATGGAAGAATTTCTTTTCAGGGCAGAACAGGATCTGACAGGAGATATCGTCTTATATAGGATTAACAGGGATGGTGGGATAGAAAGACTCAAATTCAATTATGATGGGACAGATATGTATTTGCTGGCTGTGAAAGCTGTTTGGGGTATGAACGACAATCCATCTATTGTATATGTTTCGTATACAAGGATAGAAGAATGGAAATATACAGAAAAAGGCTGGTTTGGTTATACGCTATGCGTTCCAAAGTATCCGGAAGTATCAGAAGCGGTTGATGGCAGTTCTATGATAAGAATTAAACCTTTAAGTGATGAATGCAGGGAAGTTTCAAAGAGGTGTGTGTATTTGCTTGGATATCAGGGGAATAATCTTTTATGTTCTGATTGGGATAGATCTGATATGGAAGGGTTAGATTATAATGGTTTATATGAATATTTATATCGAATGAAATACGGGGAGAGATATGAGTTTTCAGGTAACTCAAGTGGAATTCCGGCAGAAGAGTTTGAAAATCTGATAATGGAGTTTTTGCCGATAACAGCAGATCAAATTAAAAAATGGGCAGTATTTGATTCGGAACATCAAACTTATGACTGGGAACGATTAGGTTGTTTAAATTATAGCCCTACTTATTTTGGAACATCTTTACCGGAGGTCGTTGAAATAAGAGATAGCGGAGAGGGAAACAATGTGCTGGTTGTTGATGCTGTATGTGATACATTTATATGTAATGATGCCGTTATTACAAGTGAGCTGACTGTTAAGTTCAACGATGATAAGAGTTTTAAATATATGGGGAATAAAATTCTGAATAATGGTACGAAAGAAGTTCCCAAATATCAATATAGAATAAAAAGAAAGAACTGATAACAACTATCAGCCCTTTCATATTTGTTAATTCCATATATGTAATTTTTTTAAGATATCAGAAGTGATTTCAAATGCTTTTTTGCCAGTTGCATTAGAATCACTTTGGATATTGGTTGCAAAATAATAGCTGTTATCGGAAGTTTCTACATATCCGATAAACCAGCCGTTGATATCCTGTCCGTTGACACGACCGGTTCCAGTTTTTCCGTAGAAATTACCATTAGGTGTACTGGCAATTTTTATAGCATTTTTAACAGAAAATACATTTTGGGAATTTAGATGGAATTCATTTGTGTTAAATTTTTTCAATAATGTTACTTGCTCTAAAGGCGAGATTTTTAATGAAAAATCGGACCAGTATAAATCCAGATTTGAACTGGTTGTCTGGTTTCCATATTCTATTTTATTCAAAAATTCCTGGACTCTGTTAATTCCGAGCTGCGAATCAATTGCCTGGAAATACCAGTTAACGGAATTTTGCATAGCAGAGTTTAAATCCTGATCAGCTTCCCAGGATGGAAAAGGAAAGGCATCACCATTCCATGTCATGGAAGAGTGTTCTGGTGTGATGATTCCGGATTCCAACCCTAATAATGCATCGTATATTTTGTAGGTAGACTCTGGCGGAATACGTTTGGTGGCTTCTTCAAGATCGTATATTTTCCAGGAATCCAAATTATTGTCATACAAAACAAATGATCCATCATATGTTCCAAATGTTTCGGATATATCTAACAGGGAGATATTTTTGTCTGTATCACTAAAATGATATACGTTTTGAGTAGAGGCATCAATGGATAAAATGGGTGTACATCCAATAAAAACAGCACTAATGACCAGATAAATTATCAATGCTCTCATTTTTTGATAAAGAGTTTCTTTCCTAAAAACGGCGATGTTGAGAATACGTCGTTTCATCTGCCTGAAATTTCCGGACATTCCAACTGCCAGTGGAGAGGAAAAAGAGGATATTTTTTCTGCAAAATTAATCAGTGTAGTTCCATAAGCTTGGTATTCATCAGCAGAAATCATCTGCAATACAGCAGAATCACAGGCTATTTCACGGTCACAGAGAATTTCTTTTAAAGTGTACCAAACAAAAGGGTTAAACCAGTAGAGTATATTACTTATGACCATGAGGAAGCCAATAAATGTATCTTTGTGACGGTAATGCTGTAATTCGTGTAGCAGCATAAAACGCATATCATCAGGATTCAGTTCGGAAATTAAATGGATGGGAATGTAAATTCTGGGATGTATTATTCCGATTAAAACTGGTGATTTTAAAAATGCAGTACTGTAGACTGATACTGGGTGAGAGATTTTAAGTTCCTTTAAACAATTGTAATAAATAGTTTTTACCTGCTGATTTTGAAGCGGGAGAGCAGATCTTTTTATGGAACGTACATAGTTTAATGAATGAAGGGTGAGGACTGACATAATCATAACACCCGTTATCCATATTAGAAAGAGTATGGTATTCAAGCCTCCAGAAAATTGACTACTGATGGAAACTGAAAAATCATTCACCTGGTTTAACAAAATATTTTGTGTATTACTGGTAAGTTCGGATAGCGTGTCGGTACCAGAGTTAAGTCCTGAGTCAGTTTGAAAAAAATGTAACCATGAAAAAAGTTGTGAGCCATGAATCTGTACAGGAAAAAATGGCACGGCAAGTAATAAAAATAAAAGAAAACAGAGATGGTACTGTGTAGTCGCAGATAAATATTTTTTCAGAAGTTTTTTTGTTCCGATTATTACAAGTGTAAAAATACATATGAAGATATTACTGATTAAAAAGTGGATGATCCAGTTGCTCATTCAAAACCTCCTATTTCTGATGTTTTGATAATAAATGGCGTAAGTTATCAATTTCTGTTGAAGAGAGCTTATCGTCTTCAAGGTAAGAAGCCAGCATAGAAGAAAGATTTCCATTATAATATCGCTTTAAAAAAGAATTGCTTTCCTGGCGTATATATTCATCTTCTTGGACTAATGGAGTATAGACAAATACCCGGCTTTGTTTTTCGCAGGAAAGAGCTTTTTTGGAAACAAGTCTCTTGATAAGAGTTTGAATTGTTTTTGGACTCCAGCTGGTAGTTAGAGTAAGTTTTTCTGTAATTTCATTTGTATTGATGGGAGCATATTTCCATACAATTTTCATAACTTCAAATTCGGCTTCTGAAATCTGGGGTAGTGACATAATAAAATCCTCCTGCTAAATCCTACATATGTAATAAATATATTATATTACTTGTAGAAGAAAAAAGTCAAATGGCAGATGATATATAGAATATAAAATTAATAATGTAGAGGCAATAAAGGTGAAAAAGATAGAAATTATTGAGAGAATCACAGATGCTAATGGAAGCATAAGTGAAAACATATTGACTAGCTGGGAACATAAAAACCAATTCATACCGGAAATTATAAGGTTTGGAGAATTAAAAATATATCTACAGGAACGAATTGTTAAAAAGAATGATAGTGATGTTCATCTTTCAAAATATGAATATGATATTTTACTTTTTTTAGCGAAAAGTCCAGGTAGAATATTTGGAAAAGAAATGGTTTATGATCTGGTATGGAATGAACCTTATTCCGGTGATTATAATGTGGTTATGCGACATATCTGCAATATCAGAGAAAAAATAGAAGATGATCCTGGACAACCATTATATATACAAACAGTACGAGGTGTAGGATATCGGTTTAATGGGAATTTAGGCAGCGAGTGAAATCGCTGCCTATTATTATGGTTTTACAAAGAAGGGAGTTGGTTATGAGAAGATCTTTGTATTTCAGGAGCATCCTGTTTGAGATATTTGGACAGGTTTTGATGTATCAATTCCAACTCTTTTATTTCTTGCTTAAAAGAAACGTATTGAGTATTTAGAGATTCTTTTCTGGAAATAAGATCTGCAATTTGCTCTTGCAACTTATTGGAATTAAGATGTTTCAGGTTTATACCATTTTCCTGTAAAATATGTTCAGCACCCGCGAAAAGAATAATTTGAGATTCATATTTACGGAAATAACGATCTGGATCTTTGGAGCTTTTATAATGGTCGTCGTAAATTTTATTTTTCTGATATTGTTCGGCATATTTTAGCATTTCTCGAAGATGGCGTATCTGAGACTCGAGAGAAACAACAGAGGTATTTACCTCTTTCTGCTGCATATGTAACAAGGCTATGCGGTCTTCAAGTTCTGAAAAATTATGTAGATTATGTGTGAACATCTTGTTATATTCAGCAGAGACAATTTTTAAATTTTCCTTATTTGCCCATTTCTGAAGTCCAATGTTTCCTGCTATATTGGGAGCATTGGTATCTATTAATTTGTTATGAACAGAAGGAAAAATAGCTTTCTGACGTTTATTTTCAATGCGTTCTTTGATACGTTCTTTAGTAAAATTTTTTCCTAAAGATTTAGCACTTCCACGCACTGGACGGGACATATCGGGAGAACGAAAGGTAATGTATTTTCTGCTGCTTTCGCCAAATTCTGCGTTTTTTATTTCATATCCTTTAGCTTCCATAAATGCAAGAAATTCTGAGTAAGTGGAAACAATTCGGATTGTCTGGTTGATATCTTTTCGCAGCTGCGCTTTTTTACTGGATTCAGATTTATTTGCAGCCCATTCATTGTATTTCATTCCTTTTTTACCATCTGGCATAATTGTGGACAGGTTATGTTCCTGGCATAAAGTGTCGCTGAGATTTCGTATTTTCCAGTAATTCTTTTTACAGTCATGGTAATGAGAAAAAGTGATGTTATCTGCAGAACAGAAAATTAAATGGTTATGTACATGACCTTTATCAGTGTGTGTTGTCAGAACATAGGAGTATTTTCCCTCCAGTAAGCGATCCGCAAGTTCTTTGCCAATTTGATGGGCTTCTTCATAGGAAACTTCACCAGGGGAAAATGCCTGAATCAGATGAAATGCCTTATTTGTATTGTGCGGATCTCTGCAGTCATGTGTATGATCCAAAGTGTATTTAAAGTCAAGAACGGCTGTTTCGGGAGAGCAGGCAAAGGAAGAAATATATAGATTCTGGTCAGTTTTATCTGGATTGCAGATGTATTCTATTGCTTTATTAACGGTTGTTTTGATACCATGGATTTTTGTAACTGCCATATTTTTTCCATTAACTCCTTTATATCGTCCAGGTCCTTTGGGTAAACTGTATTGGTACTGTTTATACGATGGGTGATCTGATTCAAATTGCTGCTGATATTGCCCAACAGGGTATTCATTTTTCGGATATGAGAGTAGTCTACTTCATATACAAATCCATATAAGATCATTTTCCGTAGAAAGGCAGATTTGCTTTTCATCCTGGAAAGACGATATTTTTCTTCTAAAATGTATTGTTCGTCATCATTCAAATAAAATTGTACGGGATGAATTCTGGTACGTTTGCTCATTGAAATCCTCCAATTCGTTTTTTTCTATAAAAAAGAGTACAAAAAAACTGTCTAACCAGTTCGGTTATGACAGTTATATTACTTGACTGTATGATGTTTTGGATAGATGTGTCTACAGTTTATTTTAACAGGAGTAGGCGGAAGCGTCAAATTAAGAAATTATAAAATATGAGAGGGCCAGGGATACTCCCTGATACATTTTGGTAGAATGAACCGGAAAGGGAATTTGACAAAATGAGCCAGGTGTCATGACACTGGCAGTGCTTGCTTCTTTTGGGGTGTAGCCTGCAAAGCAGGCTATGCAAAAGCTATAAAACATAAATAGAACTGTGAGAAGTGGTTGAGAATACAATCCTGATAGCGTATAATCAGAGAAAGAAATCGTAAGTGAGGGATAAATTTGAAACGTGAAGAAATTTTTCAATATGTAAAAGAGCAATATGGAACTGAACCGGAATATTTATGGAAAAAAGATCCTGATTCTGCGGTGCTTCGACATAAAAATGGAAAATGGTATGCTATAATTATGGTAGTGGAAAAGAAAATACTGGGATTAGAAGAAGATGGAAACATTGACATCCTGGATGTAAAATGTGATCCTGATCTGGTTGGGATGATTATTCAAACGTATGGATTTTTACCGGGGTATCATATGAATAAGCAACACTGGATTACGATTCTTTTGGATGATTCTGTCAGTGAAGCTAAGACGCTGGATTTTCTGGATATGAGTTATGATTTAATTGACAGTGGGAAGTAATAAAAAAGGAAGCCTTTCAGAAAAATCTCTGATCGGCTCCCAGGTATTCATTCTGGATATGTATAAGTTGATCTTTGCAACAGGATATTTTCCCAATCTCGTTCATGGCGCAGCACTCGGAGAATATGAATCTCTTTTGTTTCTTCCATTATAATATAAAAAATAATAGATGGCGGAAAAGATCTTTTATGTATGGAATATCCTCTGTACAGAATTTGAGTTCGGGGAAAGGCAGTACTGAACTGACTTAAATTCTGCATTTGTTCTTTCAAATCAGATTGAAAACGGTCAGCATGTTGCTGGCCGAATTCTTCTTCAATATAATCTGCAATGTCTGTGACATCGTAAATTGCTTCCCAGGTTAAAATAATTCTATATTCTTGCATTTCTTCGTGCATCCCTTAATTCTGTGATTTTGCGAAAAGCATCTTCCAGTGGCAATTCACGACCAGCTTCCATATCATCAATTCCCCGGTCTAACATGCGGAGAAGATGATTGTTTTCCTGGCTTTTATCGGTTGTAGGGACTTTTTTTGTTAATTCCATGAAATCACTCCAATCATACGGTTTATAAATAGTGTATGTTGTTCAGAAGTATCTATCCATAGTTTAGCATATAATTGGAGGCAATACAATTAAATTATTTTGCAGGAGCGTCCGTCAGACCGAGAAGATATTCGCAGGAAACATTAAATACTTCGGCCAGTGCGACAACTTCGTAGTCGGGAACGAAACGTGTGCCTTGTTCAATTCGCAGGATTGCCAGATCATTAAAATCATATCCTGCAAGTTGTAATTTGGCAGCGAGTGTTTTCTGAGTAAGATTATGAGCCTTTCGTAATTCTTTTACCCGTTGTCCTATTCTGTTTTTACTGTTCGTTTTTTTATCCCAATAAATAATCATTCTGATCCTCAAAAGTTTCTAAAGATGAAGTATTATTATTGATTTTAAGGAAAAATATTGTTACTATACTTCTAAAGATGAAGTTTTTGGAAAGTTTATTTGATTTTTGAAATAAGAAAATGATAATGCTGCCTGTAATGAGAAATAATTCTAATGAGAGGTGGAAAGAAGATGAATGAATTTTATGAAGCAGTATCGAATTTATTTGAGGAATTGCGCTGTGACTTCGGAGAAAGAGAATATACAGTACAGCCGGAAGAATGGAAAGAAGCAGAGAAGAATTTGAAACAAATACAAAAGAAGCTGCCACTATATCTGGAAAAAATCCCAGAGCGTGAGCAGAATTTCTGGAATAAATATCTGGATCAGTTAGAACATTTCCATTATGAAGAGGAGCAGCGGGCTTATTACCAGGGAATGATGGATGTAGTTGAGTTTCTTATTAATATAGGGGCAATAAAGAAATCCACGAATGTTAAGAGAATGATAGAAAAATATGCACGTTAAGAGTGGCGGTATGGGAAACCATACCGCTTCTTCAGAATAATTCAGATAGAATTCAAATGAATTTCAGGGATCTTGTTTATCGTGGTCTGTAGGAATTTTGTATGTGCGCAGGTATGCTTCTACGATGGCAAGGATAGCGGTAATTTGCTCATCGTTGCATTTTGACAGGTACATGAGCAGGCGTTGATAATCAAGATTATCTGTATGATTGTTTGGATAAAACAATGGTTCAGGAGGAACATTTAAAGCGCGTACCAGTTTTCTGATTTTATGAAAACTCGGAACTCGGCCCCCATTTTCAATTTCCTTTAAATATCGGCTGGACATTTCTGCTTTTTCAGCTAATTCTTCATAAGTCAATTTTTGCTCGTGTCGGGCGTTCTTAAAAAACAATCCCAGTTCTTTATCTGTTTGTTTTGGCATATGATACACCTCCATGTTTAGTGTATAGTTCCCTTTCTTGAAAGAAAATGAACTAATATTTCACTAAAAAAGAGGGTGATATTTCACTTTTTAAAAGACATATAAAATTCTGAATTTCCGTAAAACAGATCCGGAGGTATAGGAAAGATTAAGAATTTTATTGTCTGGTATCATATCCGTCATTATGTGACGGATGAAATAGATAAATAGTTCAAAAAAGCAAATAAATTTCTTTACCTCAAAAAGTGAATTATATGCCACAAAAAATGATGGCAAAATATTATCTTTTGATATAAATAGCGTCCGATGGGCTAAAAACTACCCATTAGGACGTTTTTTATATACCTCAAAATACAGGAAAAACAATTTTCTCGTATTTATTAAGAAATTTTTTAAAAATTTCTTCCCACACCCCGACAAATGCACTCATCCGTTTGGGATATGTGTGAAGGGGAAGCAAGAACTTTGCTTATTGCCTACCGGCGGGGAAGGAGGTGAACTCTTATGAAGCAATCCTCTTTTCAAGATGAGCAGACAGTCAGACATCAGTTTGATTCTCTGTGCAAGCTGGCATTGAAAAGTGAAGTTATTAATTATGAAAAGCATATGGCATATCGCCAGAAGTATGAAGTGATGTTGTCAGAATTATCAGAAAAGGAGTTGAGCAGACTTTTTATAATGGATGAGCATGAAATGGAAACACATCGTTTTCAGGTCCTGGGTTACGACATAGAAGTCAAAGATGCATTGATTGCTGAAGCACTGCAGACACTTACTGAAAAGAAAAGGAATGTTGTGTTATTATCATATTTTATGGATATGAGTGATGCAGACATTGCCAGAGAAATGAATCTTGTACGCAGCACAATTAATGAGCATCGTAGACGATCACTGGAACTGATGAGAAAAAATATGGAGGAATCTGCAAATGAAAAAAAGTAAAAAACAGAAATGCGCATTTGATTTGCTGCCATTCCATGTTATTGAGGCAGCATCAACTGGTGATACTGAGGCAATCCAGGCAGTGTTGAAGCATTATGAAGGGTACATAACAGTTTTGGCTACCAGAAAAATGTTTGACGAATTTGGACAGGTACATTACTGTGTAGATGAAACTCTGCGTCAACGCCTGGAAGCAAAACTGATTACTAAGACCTTGGGATTTGATACGAAATCATATGTAAGGAAAAGTAATCAGTAAAGGGAGTATTTAATATAGATTCCTTTTCCCCTTCAGGAATTTTTGTACCTTGAAAATTGTATATTGTTTTACATACAGGACGTGAAGATATGTAGAGCCACTAGGTAAATCCGCCATGATATATCTGCTCTGTTAATGGAGTAAATACGAGGAAATGCTGAAATATAACATTGAAGTAAAGGTATGGAGCGAGAAGAATTTGACAAAATGTGTAGCAGCTGCACAGGGCGACGAAGCATATCTGTGATAATGATACTTCCAGAAAAAAGCTGGTCATATTTAATGACGGTGCAAAACCGATGTGGGCAGAGTACTGAACTGCCACCTGTATTGTAATTTTATCTGCCGATGACAGTGTATAAAATTGTAAATTGTCATGGGCAGATAAAAATGTTTTGTCCAAAGAGAAAAGGAGGAGAGAAGAGTGGCGATTAAAATTGAAAAAGGTAAGATTCCAATTTGGGAAAAATATATGCTTACGGTGGATGAAGCAGTGCAATATTTCGGAATAGGTGAAAAGAAAATAAGGATGCTTATTTCGGAACATCTAAATTCAGAATGTTGCTTTACAGTCCAGGTGGGGTGTAAGTCATTGATTAACCGTAAGAAATTTGAGGCCTTTCTGGATCAGACTACGTCTTTGTAAAAAATATACGAACAATTTAGCACTTTAAAGTGGAAATGTTAGCCCTGGTATGATATAATACCTATATCGTGCTAGGGCTTCTTCGTAGAAAGGGGCGAAGACGTTTGGGTAAAACAAAACGTGACCAAAAACGACGAGATAAAAAAGGTCGAATTTTACGAAACGGAGAAAGTCAGAGAAAAGATGGAAGATATGCGTTTGTATATACAGATTGTTATGGAAAGCAGAAGTTTTTGTATAGTTGGAAATTAGAGCCAACAGATTCTCTGCCAACTGGATGCAGACCATGCTTAGCTCTAAGGGAAAAAGAAAAAAATATCCAAAGAGATTTACATGATGGTATAGTACCTTACGGAGGAAATTTAACAGTTTTGGATTTGGTTCAAAAATATATTGGACAAAAAAAGGGGGTTCGTCATAATACTCAGGCGAACTATGATTTTGTGATCAATATAATAAAAAAAGAAGAATTCGGAACCAGAAGAATAGATAAAATAAAATTGTCGGATGCAAAAGCATGGTTTATTAAGCTGCAAGCAGATGGAAGAGGATACAGTTCCATTCACAGTGTGCGTGGAATTGTAAGACCTGCATTTCAGATGGCAGTTGAAGATGATTTACTGCGCAAGAATCCTTTTGAATTTCAATTATGTACAGTTGTCGTAAATGACAGTGTTACAAGACAGGCAATTACAAAAGAACAGGAAGAGTTATTTCTGGAGTTTATCCGAAATGATGACCATTACTCAAAATACTATAATGGAATGTTTATTTTGTTTAAGACTGGACTTCGTATTTCTGAGTTTTGTGGATTGACAGTGAAAGATATTGATCTTCAGGAGAGAAAAATCAATGTGAATCATCAGCTTCAGAGAACCAGAGGAATGCAGTACGTCATTGAAGATACCAAAACTTCAAGTGGAACACGAATGTTGCCGATGACAGATGAAGTTTATGAATGTTTTGAACAGATTGTGAAAAACCGTAAAAAAGTAAGGGTTGAGCCGATTATAGATGGATATAGTCGATTTTTATTCCTGGATAAAAAAGATATGCCTGAGGTAGCACTCCATTGGGAAAAACATTTTCAGTGGGCGTTAGGAAAGTATAATCGTACTCATGAGGAACAAATGCCAAAGATCACGCCTCATGTATGTAGGCATACATATTGTTCCAATATGGCGAAAGCTGGAATGAATCCGAAAGCACTCCAATATTTAATGGGACATTCTGATATAGGGGTTACGTTAAATGTATATACGCATCTGGGATTAATTGATGCAAAAGAAGAGATGAATAGGATTGCAAAACTGGCATAGTATGATAAAATAATAGAAAAAAGAATTAAAAATAATCTGATTATAAGGTTCTTAGAGAGCCTGTTTTCCAGGCTGGTTATTACTAAGAAGTTACTAAATTTGGATAAGAAAATATACGAATTTATGCTGTGATATACAGGAAAATGACAGGATTGAAGATTATCGGAAAATGCCTGTAAACAGCGTAAATACAGCATTTCAAGGAGTTTTAAGCAATGATAAGAGTGTTATTTGTCTGCCACCACAACATTTGCAGGAAATGAAAGTAATGTAGAGCTTTATCAGGATACCATCAAAGCCTGGGAGGAGGAAACAGGAAACACGGTAGAAGATGCTTCTGCAACATCTGATGAGACCTTCAAGGCAAGAATTATTTCCGATTTTGAGACAGGTGCAGAACCGGATGTTCTGTTCTTCTTTAACGGCAATGATTCCAATCCATTTGTTGAAGCTGGAAAGGTTGTTTCCATCGAAGATATCCGTGCTGAGTATCCGGAATATGCTTCCAATATGAAAGATGACATGATTCCGGCTTCCCCTGCAGATGGCGTACAGTATGCCGTTCCATTCTATGGATATTGGGAAGGCCTTTATGTAAACAAAGCTGTTATGGAAGCAGCCGGAGCAGAAATCCCTACAGCAGACACTACATGGGATGAGTTCCTTGAAACCTGTCAGATCATTAAGAATGCAGGTTACACACTGATTGCTACTTCCCTTGCAAAGGAGCCTCATTACTGGTTCGAGTTTGCAATTTATAACCACGATAGTGCTAAGACACATACAACCGTTCCGGCAGCTCTTGACGATGCAGCTGGAGAAGCTTGGCAGGCAGGTCTTGCAGATATTAAGGATCTCTACGAAAAAGGCTTCCTGTCAGAGAACACCAACACTGCAACTGCTGACGAAGTATTCCAGAGCTTCCTGGAAGGCAAATCTGCGTTCTATCTTGACGGTTCCTGGAAAATGGGCGGTATCAAAGAGGGAACAGATGACATTGACAACTTTACTGTAACTTATGTACCTGGAAACGGTGAACGAAAGAGCACAGATATTATCGGAGGTCTTTCTTCTGGCTGGTATATTTCCACAAAGTGCTGGGAAGATGAAGAAAAACGTGATGCAGCTGTATCTCTCGTTGAGAAATTCATCAGTGACGAAACAGTATCCGCTTTTGCAGGTACCGCAACTACAGCTCTGAAAAATGGTGCAGAGATTGATGAAAGCAGCCTTACCAGCCTGGAAAAAGATGCTCTTGCAATGCTGAAAGATACAACTGGTATTACAGGTGCTGTTCAGGACCTTGTTACACAGGATGAGAGAGCTCCGATCTTCGATAATATGCCACAGATCGTAGAAGGACAGACTGAAATTCCAGACGCTATCAGCGAAATGCTGGAAATTATTGAGGAAAATGCAGAATAAGCACTCTTGAACCGTTTCCGGATTCTTCTGGAAATGAAAAAAATCAGGCCGGAGGAGATATTTCTCCGGCCTCTTTACAAGAAAGGGGTGTTACTGTGAACGTTTATAAGAATAAAAAACCTGCATGGGTATTTCTGATTCCGGCGTTCCTTTTTATGGCAGTATTTCTTTATTATCCGTTTCTTCAGAACATCGTAAACAGCTTTATGAAGATAAGAAATCTGGGTGGGGGAGCCAAGGGAGTCAACAATCCGTTTTACAAAAACTATGCAGAGTTGCTCACAGATCCGAACATGAGAGTAGCACTGAAAAATACGGTGATCATGATTTTTGTTACACTGTTCGGAGAAGTTGGGCTGGCAGTTATTCTTGCCATGCTGATAGACAATGTAAAAAGAGGGGCCAAATTTTTCCGCATTGTGTACTTTTTCCCAATTGTGGTTTCAGCTACTGCACTTGGTGTTCTTTTTAACCTGATCTTCCAGTATGACGGCGGAATGTTAAGCCAGCTGGTTGGAGAGAAGACCAACTGGAAGGAGCTTTACCCGTTGACAGTTATGATGACACCGGTTGTATGGCAGTATGTTGGATTTTATTTTATCATTCTGGTAACAGGGCTTAACAACATACCAGAGGAGCTTTATGAATCAGCAGCCATTGACGGAGCAACCAGATGGCAGAAAGTAAGATACATTTCCTGGCCTATGCTTCATAATGTAGTCTGTACCTGCGCCGTACTTGCAGTAACAGGAGCACTGAAGGTATTCGATCTTCCGTGGGTGATGTTCCCGAACGGGGCACCTCTTGGAAAGACCTGGCTTACAGGAACCTATATGTACTATAAGACCATGCAGGCACCAGACATTGATTACAGCTCGGCAATTGTATTTTTTATTGTAATTCTCGGTGTGATTTTATCAAAGGTTGTCAATAAGATCTTTAAAGAACGGGATTATTAAACCAGAAGGAGGAGCTTAAATGAAGAAAAATCATATTAGGAATGTGAATACATTCGTCATTTATATCGTTCTGATTTTCTGGGCGGTTACAACCATTTACCCGATTTTCTGGGTAATCTCAAACTCATTTAAAGATAAGAAGCAGATTATGTCGAATGCTTTTTCACTTCCGGTTGGAAAGCTGTTTACGACAGCCAATTACACAGATGCATTTTCCAAGATGAATATCCTGAATGCGTATAAAAACAGTATTATTATTTCGGGGTGTGTGGCAGCTGTGGTAATCCTGCTTGCTGGAATGGCGTCTTTTGCACTGGTAAGATACAGCTTTAAGGGCAGTAAACTTCTGTATAACATTGTAATTGCAGCAATGATGTTCCCGGTATTTTCCACGATCATTCTGACCTTAAGCCTTGTGGTAGAGAAAACTTATGTCAGTCAGTGGCATTTAAGTAAGCTTCTCAATAAACATGAGAATCGGAATTTTTCCGAGATATTGAATCAGATCCGTGTGGAGCATGCCAAGGAGCTTTTGAAGGAAATGTCACTTTGGATCGTAGATATTTCAGAAATGGTAGGATTTACAGACGTGGCTCATTTTTCCAGAGTGTTCAAAAAGCTGGAAGGGATTTCTGCAAATGAATTTCGCAATACAAAGCTTTAAAGACTATGAGTGTTTACCTGCAATATTCTGGGCGGTGTTTTAGTGCTTAATGGTCACGAATCTCTTGGATTTGTGGTACGGAAAGTGCTATTATAAGAGAGCGAGTAGTGGTTAAAAGTCTAAAAATTGTATGAAATCATCCCATGCTTGGTTGACAAGTCTGCCATACTCTGTAATAATAATGGAGAACAAAAAGTGGACATTTGATTCCGTTTTGTGGGAGGAATATATATTATGAAGAAACGTTATGTGATTCTTGCAGCACTTCTGTTAGCTGCCATGGCAGCTGCCGGATGCGGTAAGAAAAAGGCTGATGATACAACCAAGGATGCACAGGTAACTGTAGCACCTGCGGAGAATACAGACGCAGCTTCTGCTGACTCTGGAACACTTGTGGATATGCAGAAGTCTGACGAGGAAAACATTAAGAATGTAATTGGTGATAAGACCGATACAGCTTCCAAACTGATCATTGTAAATGGAACAGGCTCTTCAATCAAGGGGCTTTATGTACGCCCGACTACAGATGATGACGATGACTGGGGCACAGAACTGATCAACGGGTTGTTTACCCTTGCAGACGGTGATAAGGCGCTGTACTATTATGATGGAAGTGCGAAGGATGCTGATGGGAATGCGGTGACAAGCTATGACATCCGTATCGTATATGAGGATGAGGATCTTACAGACTGTTATTTCCGTAAGCTTCCGCTGACAATGATCACACAGATTACCTTGCGTATGGATGGAACCGGTGATGATGCGATTCCGTATGCTACTTATCTTACTGGAAGCAGTAAGAAAGAGACTTCTACATTGAGTGAAGTCAAGGCACGTCTTGGTCTGGATGACAGTGAAGGTGACTCAGAATCTGAGGATGATGAGAGCGATGTTACCCCGACACCAGAACCAGCAGATCCGACAACTGCTCCATCCGATGATCCAAGCCCTACACAGGCGCCATCTGACAATAATAATGGCAATGGAAGCACAGATACCGATCCAGATGATGCCAGTGCAGATATAGCCAAGAAGTATATCGGCCAGCCACTTAGCAGTCTGACAGCTGCTCTTGGAGAGGCTAATGGAAGTGATTATGAGAATGAGCCAGAGACTGGCGAGACCGGATATCACTATTATGATACATTTACTGTTTCAACTACCGTAGATGAGAGTGGTAATGAGGTTGTTGCAGGAGTATGGTAAACCGGTCATAATTGACACCGGATATTATGAATAAAAATAAGGCAGGACAAAAGAATGGAAATGAAAAGAGTATTATTAAAATTAAGCGGAGAGGCACTTGCAGGCCCGAAGAAGACAGGGTTTGATGAGGCGACTGTTCTTGCAGTAGCGAAGCAGATCAAGGCAATTTCGGACGAAGGCGTGCAGATCGGTATCGTGATCGGTGGGGGAAACTTCTGGCGAGGACGTACCAGTGAGACCATTGACCGCAATAAGGCTGACCAGATCGGTATGCTTGCAACGATCATGAACTGCATTTATGTTTCTGATCTTTGCAGGTACACAGGCATGAAGACTGAGATCTATACTCCTTTTGCATGTGGCGCATTTACGAAGCTGTATTCCAAGGATAGCGTAGAAGAGAGCTTTGCCCAGGGTAAGCTGGTATTTTTTGCAGGTGGTACGGGACATCCGTATTTCTCTACAGATACAGCTACTGTTCTTCGTGCTGTTGAGATCGAGGCTGATGCCATCCTTCTTGCCAAGGCTGTTGATGGCATTTACGACAGTGACCCGAAGGTGAATCCAAACGCTGTGAAATATGATGAGATTTCCATTCAGGAAGTAGTTGATAAGAAGCTTGCTGCCATGGATCTTACTGCTTCTATTATGTGTCTGGAGCAGAAAATGCCAATGATGGTATTTGCTCTTGATGAGGAGAACAGCATTATCAATACCGTTCACGGAAAATTCTCAGGAACGAAGGTTACTGTTTGATCACAGGAATGTAGCGAAAGCAGACATGTCCGTTTTGAACAGAATAATACTGCCTACCGGCAGAAAATTATAAAGAGGGAGACTAATTTTATGGATGAGAGAATTCAGAAGTATGAAGAGAAAATGAAAAAGACATTGGGGAGCTTAGAGGCTGAGCTTGCTACGATCCGTGCAGGACGTGCCAATCCGCATATTTTGGATAAGCTGACAGTTGATTATTACGGAAGCCCGACACCTCTTCAGCAGGTGGCGAATATTACAGTTCCAGAGGCACGTATGATCCAGATCCAGCCATGGGAATCCAGCCTGATCAAAGGAATTGAGAAAGCAATTCTTACTTCTGATCTTGGCCTGAATCCGAACAATGATGGTAAAGTGATCCGTCTTGTTTTCCCGGAGCTTACTGAGGAGCGCCGTAAGGATCTGGTTAAGGATGTTAAGAAAAAAGGTGAGGCTGCCAAGGTTGCAGTCCGCAATATCCGCCGCGATGCCAATGATGCCTATAAGAAGCTGAAAAAAGAAGAAGATGTATCTGAGGATGAAATCAAGGAGCTTGAAGATAAGGTTCAGAAGCTTACAGACAAATATATCAAAGATGTAGATGCAGCTGTAGAAGCAAAGGGCAAGGAGATTATGACTGTATAAGCGGCCTTTTTGTGTTGCTGTGAATAAGCTGGACAGTCAGTCTTTTATAAGGAAATAGCAAAAGAGCTCTTTACAAGAGCTCTTTTGTGCCTTATGGAAATACATAAAATGAGGGTAACTGCTCTGAACAATTACAAATAAGGGAAAATAAGGAGAATACTATGAACGTACCCAATCATATAGCGATCATTCTGGATGGTAACGGGCGCTGGGCCAAGGCGAAGGGGATGCCGCGTGGCTACGGCCATGTGAAGGGCTGTGCCAATCTGGAACAGGTCTGCTATGATATTAAGGACCTGGGAGTAAAATATCTGACAGTTTATGCCTTTTCCACAGAGAACTGGAAACGTTCCAGAGAAGAAGTGGATGGGCTTATGAAACTGTTCCGTAGTTATCTGAAGAAGTGCATCAAAATTTCCAGGGATAATAAGATGAAGATCAAGATCATTGGAGATATCTCTGCCTTTGCACCGGACATTCAGGAGAGCATTCGTGAGCTGGAAGAGTTTTCCAAGGATTATGACGAGCTGTATTTCCAGATTGCCATGAATTATGGAAGCCGTGACGAGATTACAAGGGGAATGCGAAGGATGGCTAAGGATGTGGCTGACGGAAAGGTTTCCCCGGAAGAGATTACAGAAGATACCATTGGCAGTTATCTGGATACAGCCGGAGTACCGGATCCGGATCTGCTGATCCGCACCAGCGGGGAGCAGCGGCTGTCCAATTTCCTGATGTGGCAGCTGGCCTACACAGAGTTTTATTTTACAGATGTGGCATGGCCGGATTTTCACAAGGCAGAATTAGTACAGGCTATTGAGAAATATAATCAAAGAGACAGAAGATATGGCGGGGTGAAGGAGGAGTAAGATGTTTAAGACACGTCTTTTAAGCGGCATTGTGCTGGTGGCAGTAGCACTTCTGACAATCATCAGTGGAGGTTATGTACTGTTTTTTACATTACTTGGAATCTCTCTGATCGGAATGCAGGAACTGTATAAAGCCATGAAAGTAAGAGAAGACCAGTTTAATGCCCTGGAAATTGCAGGATATCTTGGCGCAGTGATTTATTATATACTGATGGCCATTGATTTTGAAGAATATGGAATGATGGGCGTGATCATTGCGTTCATGATTTTTATGTTTGTTTATGTGTTTACTTATCCGCGCTTTAAGGCAGAGCAGGTAATGCCAGCGTTTTTCGGTATGGTATATGTGGCAGTGATGCTGTCCTTTATCTATCTTACCAGAAATCTCCCGGACGGAAAATTCCTGGTATGGCTGATCTTCCTTTGTTCCTGGGGCTGCGATACCTGCGCCTACTGTGTGGGAATGCTAATCGGGAAGCATAAGATGGCGCCTGTACTTAGCCCGAAGAAATCCGTGGAGGGTGGAATTGGCGGAGTTATCGGAGCTGCCCTTCTTGGCGTGATCTACGCAGCCGCGACAAAAGGACCTATGGCAGAGTATGCGTTGATTTGTGGAGTTGGAGCACTGATTTCCATGGTCGGGGATCTGGCTGCTTCTGCAATTAAGAGAAACCAGGGGATTAAGGATTACGGCAAGCTGATTCCGGGACATGGTGGAATTCTGGATCGATTTGACAGTGTGATCTTTACCGCACCGGCTATTTATTTTCTTGCGAAAATCGTGCTTGGAATCTGGTAAATGAAAGGAAATATATATGAAAAAAATAGCAATTTTAGGTTCTACCGGTTCTATCGGTACACAGACTCTGGATGTGGTAAGAGCCAATGGTGATATCCAGGTGCTGGGAATCAGTGCCGGAAGAAATGTCAGACTGCTGGAAAAGCAGGCAAGAGAATTTCATCCTCAGCTGATCGCAGTATGGGAGGAAGAAGCTGCAAAGGATCTGGCTGTCCGCCTTCAGGATATGGATGTGAAGATCGTATCTGGTATGGATGGGTTATTAGAGCTTGCACGTATGCCGCAGACAGACATTCTGGTTACAGCTGTTGTGGGTATGATCGGGATCCGTCCTACCATGGAGGGAATCAGGGCTGGTAAGGATATTGCTCTTGCAAATAAAGAAACTCTGGTAACAGCAGGTCATCTGATTATTCCTATGGCGAAAGAGTATGGTGTGCAGATCCTTCCGGTAGACAGCGAACACAGCGCTATTTTCCAGGCTCTTCACGGCGAAAAACGGGCACAGGTAGAGAAGCTTCTGATCACAGCTTCCGGTGGTCCATTCAGGGGTAAGAAAAGAGAGGAACTAAAGCATGTCACTCTTGCGGATACTCTGAAACATCCGAACTGGGTAATGGGACAGAAGATTACGGTAGACTCCGCTACACTGGTAAACAAAGGCCTGGAGGTTATGGAGGCAAAATGGCTGTTTGATGTGGATCTGGATCATATTCAGGTGGTGGTCCAGCCGAAAAGCATTATTCATTCCATGGTGGAATTCAAGGATGGTGCTGTTATGGCACAGCTTGGAACTCCGGATATGCGTCTTCCTATCCAGTATGCTCTCTACTATCCGGAACGCAGATATCTGGACGGAGAAAGGCTGGATTTCCATCAGTTGAAAGAGATTACCTTCGAGGATCCGGATATGGATACTTTCCTGGGACTTCCTATGGCGATGGAAGCTGCCAGGAAGGGCGGCAGTATGCCTACTGTATTTAACGCAGCGAATGAGCTCGCTGTTAAAAAGTTTTTGCAGGAAAAAATTGGATTCCTGGATATTTATGACATTATTGCACAGTCTATGGAGAGACATAAAGTGGTTGCCAATCCAGACCTGGAGGAGATACTGGCTGTAGAAGACGAGACTTATAAATGGATTGAAAGCAGGTGGTAGGTTGAAGATCATTCTGGCAATTTTAATTTTTAGTGCGATCATTCTTTTTCACGAACTAGGACACTTTTTGCTGGCGAAAAAAAGCAAGATCGTGGTAAACGAGTTTTCCCTTGGTATGGGACCAAGAATCTTAAGTACTGTAAAAAATGGCACCAGGTATTCCCTGAAGCTTTTGCCTCTTGGCGGATCCTGCGCCATGATGGGGGAAGATATGGAGGATGAAGCACCAGGAACCTTCAATGGTGCGCCAATCTTGGGAAGAATTGCTACGGTGGCAGCAGGACCTGTTTTTAACTTTATCCTGGCATTTGTACTGACTGTGATCATTGTTTCGCTGGTCGGATACGATCCTGCTGAGGTTACAAGCGTAGGAAGTGGTTCTACAGTGGCTGAGGCGGGGCTTAAAGAAGGCGATATTATCAAAGAATACCAGGGTTATCATATCGATCTGGCAAGAGATTTATATTTGTATATGTATTTGAACAGTCTTCAGGAAGATGAGACTGTCAATATGACGGTTGAACGTGACGGTAAAGATATTGAATTGTCATTTAAACCGGATGTACAGGTGAGATATCTTCTTGGCTTTAACCGGAAAGATACAGAATCTCTGGAGGTGGAGTCTCTGATTCCTGGAATGGGATTGTCTGAGACAGGTGTTGAGCCGGGGGATGTGATTACGTCCATTAATGGCACAAAGCTGGAAAATGCAGATGATTATAATGCTTATCTTGCAGAACATCCGCTTACGGGAGAGACGGTTACCGTTACCTATGAGCGCAATGGGCTGGAATATACTACAGATGTGACACCGAAAGAATACCGGACTCCGGTACTGGATTTCTCCTATAACCTGGCATATACCAAGGCAAAGGGATTTGGAGTACTGAAATATGGAGTTCTGGAAGTGAAATATCTGATCCGGTCTACCTTGCTTAGTCTGAAAGAACTTCTTACAGGTGGACTTGGAATGAAGGATTTGAGTGGTCCGGTGGGCGTGGTAGATGCAATTGGCAGCACTTATGAAGAAAGTAAGAGTGAAGGTATGCTGGCAATCTGGGTAAATATGCTCTATATGGCGGCTCTTTTGTCTGCAAATCTTGGAGTTATGAACCTGCTTCCTCTGCCTGCGCTGGATGGCGGACGCCTTGTATTTCTGATCATTGAGGCAATCCGCAGGAAGCCGGTGAACAGACAGGTAGAAGGTATGATTCATTTCGCTGGTCTGATGGTGCTTATGCTATTAATGGTAGTGGTAATGTATAATGATATTTTGAAGATTTTTTAGGCATAAAGGTCAATTGAAAAACGAAGGAACTGCAAAAAGAGACTGTGCAAATTAATATGCATGGTCTTTTTTTATGTAATAGGAAATTCCGTTGGAATCTCCTATTACATAAAAAGCCCTGCCGGGCAGGATCCAGAAGCGGCAGAGAGGCAGATTCACGGATTTGTGTAAAAGAAGAAACATAAAGCACATAGTAATAAAAACTATATAACGGCGTAAATAAAAACAAAAAATATTGACATCAAAACAAGAATACTTTATACTAAAATAGTTTTAAAATAAAACTAAATTAACATATGGAGGAATTTGTTTTGGATAGAGTGAATAAAAACTGTTTAAAAAGTCTGAAGATTGGTGATATGGTGGCAGAGCTTCCTATTATTCAAGGCGGAATGGGAGTGGGAATCAGTAGAAGTTCTCTTGCAGGAGCTGTGGCGGCAGAAGGGGGAGTGGGAATCATTTCCACAGCTCAGATCGGATACGATGAAGAAGGGTTCGAGAAAGACCAGGCAGGATGTAACTTAAGAGCGATCAGGAAACATATTTTAAAAGCCAGGGAGATTGCCCATGGAAGAGGATTGATCGGCGTGAATATCATGGTTGCGCTGAAGCATTATAAAGAACATGTTAAGGAAGCTGTTGCATGTGGTGCAGATTTGATCATCAGTGGTGCTGGGCTGCCTATGGAATTGCCGCAGCTGGTGCCAGAGGTATGCCGGACTAAGATTGCCCCTATTGTTTCATCGAAAAGAGCTGCCAATCTGATCCTGAAAATGTGGGCACACCGCTATAAACGGACGGCGGATCTTATTGTAATTGAAGGCCCGGAAGCAGGTGGACATCTGGGATTTTCAAATGAGCAGCTGGAACATATGGAAAATTTGGATTTTGATCAGGAAATCCGGGATATTATTTCCTGTAAAAAAGAATATGAAAAGAAGTTTGGAAAAAAGATTCCGGTAGTAGTAGCTGGCGGGATTTTTGACCGTAAGGATATCGACCATGTGATGGAACTTGGAGCAGATGGTGTGCAGATCGCAAGCAGGTTTGTAGCAACAAAGGAATGTGATGCTGCAGAGGAATATAAGCAGGCATATGTGAATGCCAAAGCAGAAGAAATCCAGATTATCCAAAGCCCTGTGGGGATGCCTGGAAGAGCGCTTAGAAATGGTTTTGTCAGGACTGTGGAGAATGGAAAGATTCCAGTGAAGAAATGTTATAATTGCCTGGAAAAATGCAATCCTGCCACGGTTCCGTACTGTATTACGAAGGCTCTGATGGATGCAGTAAAAGGGGATGTGGAAAATGGACTGATTTTCTGTGGGGCAAATGTGGGAAGAATTAAAGAAATTGTGACTGTAAAAGAGTTAATGGGGGAATTGGTGGGAAAATAGAAGGAGAGACAGAGTTGACGTAACTTTAAGAGCAGTGGCATGTCACGGATTTGTGACATGCCATATTTGTGGGAATGGACTACTTTGAAGTGGACGGTTTTATTGCAATTCCGCAATCCGTGTAACCCCTACATAGATTTCCTGAATCTTGTACCAGGTTGGATAATCTACGATTCCGGTTTCCGGGAGGCCGAAAATGTTCTGGAATTTTCGGACGGAAGTCTGAGTCTGGGCACCATAGATGCCATCCGGATTTACCTTTGGAAGAGCCGGATAAGCCTGGCTGATGGCATTTAACTGCTCCTGGAGCTGCAGCACTTTGTTTCCGGAAGCACCGATGTCAAGATCGTAACCTGGCCAGGAGGAAGGAATACCAGATACCTCTTCAGCTACGTTGATGTACATGTCATTTCCGTAAAAATACCGCAGAATCTCAATGGCAGAGTATCCCTGGTCGCCTAACCGTTTGCTTCCCCACTGTGTCATCCATCCCCGGTCACGGCACTGGACGCGTTCGCCGTCACAATACTGGGTAAGGATAGGCTGTCGGACATTAGGACGGGATAAATAGTTTTCGAAAAGTTCATCTACAATGCGGTCAATGGAGTCAAAAATGTTGCGGCCGCGGATCCATTTGTGGTCATAGGCGGTGGAAGAGGTGATGGTGTAGTCTTTGCCTTTGTTGCGATACCATTCAGTGTACACACGGTTTAATGTAAAAGACATAATCGCCAGCACGTTGGCACGGATGGTGTCGTCGGGCCAGGTTGCATAGATTTCACTGCTGGCGACATTTTTGATGTAATCCCGGTAGCGGACATAATAGTTGGAGGCAGAATTATCTCCAACCGGACCATCGTGGACCACAATATATTCTGGAATAACTACTTTGCTGAGAACAATTTCCCCAGTTTCGTTTATCGGTTTTATCTCAGCTTCCTGTATTTTTGGTGGATATTCATAAAAAAGGGTGTGAGGCGGGATGACAACCCTGTTGTCGGAGGCAGAGGTTTGCCTGGGGTTCAGAAGGACGGGCTGTTTGGCAAGTACTGCAGGCAGAACTTCAGTACCAGCTATTTCTTCCTGGTGGAAATCTTCGGCTTCGATCTGCATGGAGTATTCTGCATAAGGCTGCGCCTCCTCAGATGCATTGAGGCTGTATTCGAGAGGAGGGGTTTTCAGCTGAAGGACAGGAGTGTTTCCGGAGGAATCGGTACGGACCTCTTCGATCACACTGTCCGGATCTCCTGTATAAGAAATACGGACAAGTGCATTTTCTACTGGGCGGTTATCAGCTTCAGAACGCACGGTTATCTGCAAAGTTCCCTGATCAACGTTTTCCTGCTGTACATGTAAGTCTTTTTTATAATACATGGAGAACCTCGTAAAAACTCTTCTGAGTATTATATGCAGAAAATAAAATAGTGTGAATTCCTGTGCGCAAAATGAACCGTAACTGTTATGGAAAAATAATGAGTATAATTTTATAAAAGGGTGGTTTGTAGTAATAAAATTGTATTATAATTTATTAGAGCGTGTTTGAAAAAGGCTTTCTGCAAAATCTCCCGCAAAGTGGGGCGTGCAGATTGCAGGAATGATTTTGGGGGCAGGCTCTAGTGAAGAATCAGATTCAGTATGGATATAGAACGGATAAAAGAAGAGTTCTGAATAACAGTTCAAAAGTAAGGAAAAAGAAGAACTTTGAACAACAGTTCTGTAGAACAGACTGCAGAACTGTCCTGAGTGTGATTTTTCATATATAAAAAAGGAAAGGTACGAAAGAGGGAAAAGGATGAAACACTTAAGAAAACGGATCACAGGTTATTTTTTGACTCTTGTGCTGATTCTGGCAGGAGTTCTGTTTACAGGAAGTGAGAAGACAGTTCAGGCATCTGGTGGTGATATGGCGGTTCATTTCCTGGATGTGGGACAGGGATTGGCGATTCTTGTACAGTCAGATGGACAGAATCTGTTGTACGACGGAGGTCCCAGGACTGCTTCCAGCTATGTAGTTTCTTATTTACAGAATGAACAGGTATCGGAAATTGATTATCTGATTTCATCTCATTATGATGAAGATCATGTAAGTGGGCTGATCGGATGCCTGAATGCTTTTAAGGTAGACAACGTGATCGGAGCTGATTATGTCCACGATTCCAATTTATATGATTCTTTTATGGATAGTGTGGCCGCACAGGGTCTTGAGGTACAGCACCCGGCCGTTGGAACACAGTATGAGTTTGGAACTGGTGAATTTACGATTCTTTCCCCGAAAGAGATCAGTAAAGAAAGCAATGCCAATTCAGTGGCAATTAAGCTGACAAACGGGGAGAACAGTTTTATTTTTACCGGAGATGCAGATCATAACAGTGAAGCGGATATGGTGTCATCTGGAATTGATCTGGCTTGTGATGTATTAAGTGTTGGGCATCACGGATCTGCCACTGCTACAAGCTGGGATTTCCTTCAGGCTACAGTGCCGGAATTTGCAGTCATCAGCTGTGGTGCGGGAAATATGTATGGACATCCGGATGCGGATACTATGGAAAAGTTATCTGATATGGGAATCCAGGTGTACCGTACAGATAAGCAAGGGACAATCATAGCGCTGTCAGATGGAAGTTCTATTTCCTGGAATATGGAGCCTTGTAACGATTATACGTCTGGGGATGGCAGTGGCTCTGCACAGAGCTCTGGAGAAGCAGGATTTTCGTCTGAATCCGGGCAAAGCAGCGGCCAGGAAACAGAAGATTCTTCTGTAAATGCTTCTGAACCGGCTGGACAGAATGACAGCCAGGAAGAAATGGTATGGATCTCTGCTACCGGAAGCAAATACCATAGCATTCCGGACTGTGGAAACATGAATCCGGATAAAGCATATCAGGAGCCGGTTTCGCAGGCAGAAGCCCAGGGCTATGAGCCTTGTAAAAAATGTTTCTAAGTTTGCGGTTAAGCGGGTAAACAGATTTTTTTACAGATAATAAAAAGGGATGTTCGAAAAAATGGTGCATGAAAAATTTTAACTATATTTCGGATTATCCCTTTTTTATTTTGGCGAATTCTGTTATACTAAAGTGTATGCTTAAAAGAACGTAAACAATGCAAAATAAATTGGTGGTGTAAAATTAGTGAGTGAACAAAAAAGAGTTATTTTTACGAAGGAGGAACTGGCGGCCAAAGTGAAGGTTCCAGCAATTGTGGAACAGGATCTGAAGCGCATTATCAGTGACCGTCTGGAACAGTGCGGACTATATTACAGGGTTTTTTCCAGAATTAAGACAGCATCCTCCATGGCTCATAAATTTGCTCTGAAGGATTATGGTGCGGAGAATAAGAAGCTGCAGGATCTGGTGGGTGTCCGTATCAATTTGTATTTTGATGATGATGTTGAGATCTGTCAGAATATTGTAGAAAATACTTTCGATGTGATTGGCTGGTCTACCTCTGAGCGAAGCGAGGAAGAATTCAAGCCGACTAAGTTAAACGGAGTGTGCCGGCTTCCGGAATATCTGAAATCAGAGATTTCGCCGGAAACCTGGGATATGTATATTGATGACACCTTTGAAATACAGATTAAGACTATGTTTTTCGAAGGATGGCATGAGATCGAGCATGATATGCGTTATAAGGGAGAGGAGCTCTGGAAAAATTATAAGGGCTTTTCCCGGTATTTTAACAGTATCCTGGCGACACTGGAGCTTTGTGACAAGTCTATGGTTACCTTGTTCGAAGATCTTGGACATTCTCTTTATAAATCTGGCAGATGGAGTGATATGATCAAGAGTCATTTCCGCCTGAAGCTGGGCGAGGGACAGCTTTACCCGGAGGTTGCCAAGCTGCTTGATGAGGACTGCGATCTGCAGGTGGAAAATCTGGCGAAGCGTATTTATAAGACCAGTAAGCAGACCTTGGTTGACCAGCTGCTCCACCGGAGCCGTAAGGTGCCGATCAATGTAAATACGATCATTGCTCTTCTGAATGACAGCCAGTTCCATGACAGCCGTCTGACGGCGATTTTTAAGGAACGGGATGTATATAATGATGGCCGTGAGGAGAGCCTTGGAGAATCCTGGCACTATGAGATGAAGCCGCTTATCAGGAATAATGTATTCCAGATGTGTACGAAGGTGGATGGAAGCCGGTTGAAAGATGACAGGCCGGCTTCTGCTACGGAGATTTTTCATCAGGCAGCAGATAGTATTTACAGCTGGATAGTTGGCAAATATGGCGGATTATTTAAGAAAATGCCGCAGAAGACCAGTACTTACCATGGCGATATCCTGGCATATCACGTGGCTGTAAATTATGATCCGGATAACCGGCGCCTGAATATGCATGTAAGGCATATGGATATGGAGGTTGGCGGGCGGATCTGGTATTCCGAGGCCGGACTGGAGGTCTCCCGTCAGGAGGAAGTGATCCTGAAGGTCTGCAACGGATATGCCCAGCCAGAGAGGGAACACACGATCCAGGATCCTGGAGTTACTTTCTTCAGTTATCCCGGTTATTATAAGACGATCGTTGATAATATCGGAATTGTAAATGGAATCGAATGCTCCAACAGAAGAAGGATTTTGCGGGAAGATATGTTTGGAAATCTGCTGGCTGCGCTGAAAGACAGCGGCAGGTTATTCCCGGTTGTAGTAATCGTTTCAAGGGAGACTTCGGATGGAATGATGGATGAAGAATGGCTTGGACAGTTCCGCGTATCGGATTTTACAAGAACTGTATGGCGGTATGCCCATGTGTTCACAGCCCATGAGAGTGTGGGAAAGAAGTTCCTGAAGCTTGCTGGGATTGATCTGCGGCAGATCGATGACATTCCAAGACTTTATATTTTCTGGCCAGGTGGGGATGTGGATGATTACGGCCCGGAGGATGTGACCAACTGTAGTTTTGGACGTCATCTGGAGGCCAGAGGCGATGCCCGTACTTATGATATTGTCCGTGGAGGACAGGCATTCTATCATAAGATCGTCACTGATTTAAGAGAGTGGAATATTTCAGCAGATATGTGGGAAGGCTTTAAGCTGGAGACGGTGACTGAATTGCCGAAATGATGCATGCTGCAGGTTGTGGAGAGAGCCGTAACACGCCACCATGTATGTGGAATACAACCGATAGAATACAATCGACAGAAAAAAGAAAATTGACAAATATTCCAGAGTGACATATAATGTATTTAACAAGAGAACCGTTGGTCAGTGCACACCTGACCGCCGGATAAAGTAAATACTTAAAAATAGCGCCTTACTGTATCAGAGCAGGGGCGCTATTTTTTATGCAAAAAAGCAATAACAAGAGTTATGACTGCACAAAGCATAATTACAAAAGTAAATAAATCACTGTATGTAACCATCAGCACCAGCCTCCTTTCACGAAAAGTGTCCGGCGGCTGACATAACACCCCAACAGTTCCATGGGTAAATATATTGTATTATTTAAAGAGCAAGGGAAAATATGTGAAAAAAGAAAATAGAGATAAATAAAAAATGCGGAAGATGGGACTTGAACCCACACGAGCGCAATGCTCACAAGATCCTTAGTCTTGCTCGTCTGCCAGTTCCGACACTTCCGCATATCGCATTTCACAGAGATAAAATCTCTTCGCGATCAGATATTAAATTGTAACTACATGTAAGTAGTACATGCGGAAGATGGGACTTGAACCCACACAAGCGCAATGCTTACAAGATCCTTAGTCTTGCTCGTCTGCCAGTTCCGACACTTCCGCATACCGCATTTCACAGAGATGAAATCTCTTCGCGATAAAATATGAAATTGTGACTATTAGATAGTCATGCGGAAGATGGGACTTGAACCCACACGAGCGCAATGCTCACAAGATCCTTAGTCTTGCTCGTCTGCCAGTTCCGACACTTCCGCATATCGCGTTTCATGGAGAAATGTTACTCTCTCGCTGCGACGGATATTAGTATAACAAAGGGGTATGGGATTGTCAACAGATTTTTTGAAAAAAATTAAAAATTTTCAAGTTTTTTTTGAAAAAAAGAGGAATTTGAAATTTTGTGTAGAATATAATTAATAGGAGGAAGATTATCAGCGCACCTGTCAGTCTTTGGAGGATAATAGATTTATGAATATCAGAGAGAGCATGGAAGAAAGAGAACTGCAGCTGCTAAGTCCCTATGCAGCATACAGCGGACGTTCCCGTGGAAGAGACCGTGAGGAAGAAGAATGTGATGTCCGGACTGTCTATCAGCGGGATCGTGACAGGATCCTGCACAGCAAGGCATTCCGCCGAATGAAGGATAAGACGCAGGTATTTCTGGCACCAGAGGGAGATCATTACCGGAACCGGCTGACCCATACCCTGGAGGTATCCCAGATTGCCAGAACTATAGCGAAAGCCCTGCAGCTGAATGAAGATCTGGTGGAAGCCATTGCCCTTGGACATGATCTGGGCCATACACCTTTCGGACATTCCGGGGAGTCTGCACTTGATAAAGTACATCCTGGAGGCTTCGCCCACTATCAGCAGAGCGTACGAGTGGTAGAAGTCCTGGAGAAGAATGGCGATGGCTTGAATCTTACCTGGGAGACAAGAGATGGCATACTGAACCACCGTACCAGCGGAAGTCCGTCTACCCTTGAGGGGCAGGTAGTTCGTTTTTCAGATAAGATTGCTTATGTACATCATGATATGGACGATGCCCAGCGTGCAGGAATTATCACAGAGAATGATATTTCAGCCAGCCTGCGGGATTTTCTCGGGCAGACCACAAGGGAGAGGCTGAATCTGTTTGTACATGATATTATAGAAAACAGCCTGGATAAGCCTTCAATTCAGATGTCCACTCCTGTAGAACAGGCACTTATGGATCTTCGGGCGGAGATGTTCCAGAAAGTATATCTGAATCCCATCGCGAAAAAAGAAGAATCCAAGGCTGTTAAAATGCTGACAGAATTATATGCGTATTACATAGAGCACCCGGAAGCGATGTCGAAAGAGTACAGAGCTCTGATAGAAGAACGGGGCGTTCCAAAAGACCGGGCGGTATGTGACTGGCTGTCGGGAATGACAGACCAGTATTCCATGAAGAAATTTAAGGAGATTTTCATACCGAGAGCCTGGGAGGTATATTGAGATACCAGCAGCAATGATATAGAAACAAAAGGAGGATAAGCATGCGATATTCTGACGATATCATTGAAGAAGTGCGAATGAAAAATGATATTGTAGATGTGATATCCCAGTATGTAAGACTGACCAGAAGAGGAAGCTCCTATTTTGGTCTGTGTCCTTTTCATAATGAGAAAACTCCTTCTTTTTCCGTAACGCCGTCTAAGCAGATGTATTACTGTTTCGGCTGCGGGGCAGGAGGAAATGTATACAATTTTGTAATGCAGTATGAGAACTATTCTTTTGGGGAAGCATTATCACATCTGGCAGAACGCGCCGGTGTAGAACTTCCTAAGATTGAATATTCCAGGGAGGCAAGGGCGAAAGCGGAGAAGCGTGCGACCTTGCTTGAAATCAATAAAAAAGCGGCCCAGTATTTTTACTATCAGCTGCGCCGTGACAATGGGAAAACAGCTCACGACTATCTGACAGGCAGAGGACTCAGTGAGGAGACAATCAAGAAATTCGGTCTGGGATATTCGGATAAATACAGTGACGACCTGTATAAATATCTGAAGTCCCAGGATTATAGTGATGAGCTGCTGCGGGAATCCGGATTATTTAATGTGGATGAGCGGCAGGGCATGTATGACAAGTTCTGGAACCGTGTTATTTTTCCAATCATGGATGTGAATAACCGGGTGATCGGATTTGGCGGACGAGTGATGGGAGATGGCAAACCCAAGTATCTGAACTCACCGGAAACCCAGATCTTTGATAAGGGTCGTAACTTATACGGACTGAATATTGCAAGAACTACCAGGAAGAATTATCTGATTCTCTGTGAAGGCTATATGGATGTGATCTCCATGCACCAGGCTGGGTTTACCAATGCGGTAGCTTCCCTGGGAACGGCGCTTACATCAGGACATGCCAGTCTGGTAAAGCGCTATACACAGGAGGTGCTCCTTCTTTACGACAGTGATGAAGCTGGTGTGAAGGCAGCTCTTAGGGCAATTCCGATTCTCCGGGAGGCAGGGGTGAATTCCAGAGTGGTAAATCTGCAGCCCCACAAGGATCCGGATGAATTTATCAAGGCAGAAGGGGCACAGGCCTTTGAAGAAAGACTGGAAGGTGCGATGGACAGCTTTATGTTCCGTGTGAGCATTGCATCCAGGGAGTTTTCCATGGATGAGCCACAGGGACAGAATCGCTTCTTTGAACGCTGTGCCCAGTATCTGTTGGAATTATCGGACGAGCTGGAACGGAATCTATATATAGAAGCAATCGTGAAAGAATATAAACGATACGGTATCAGTGTGGAAGACCTTAGGAAGCGGGTAAATACCCTGGCTATGAAGGGAACCCCGGCAGAGAAGCGGATCCAGCCGAAGTCTGGGAATCCTGCAATGAAAAAGAGGGAGAGTGCAGGAGAGAAATCCCAGAAGCTGATGCTTACCTGGCTGGTAACCTATCCTGGGATTTTTGACACTGTGGAGAAGTATCTTTCTCCTTCTGATTTTGTGGTTCCTCTTTATAAAGAGGTTGCCCAGATGCTGTGGAAGCAGCAGGAAGAAGGAGATGTGAATCCGGCCAGACTTCTGAATGCTTTTATGGACAGCGAGGAACAAAAGGAAGTGGCTTCCTTGTTCAATGCGACCATTCACCTTGAGACAAAGGAAGAACAGCAAAGAGCGTTTTCCGATGCCCTGATCCGGATCAAGCAGGAGAGCCTGGAGGAAAAAAATAGAAACTGGGATCCTACAGATATGGGTGCTTTGCAGGAGCTTGTAAAAGCGAAGAAGGATCTGGAGGAGCTTGGGAGAAAAAGGCAGCAATTGCATATTTCTTTTGAATAAGGATAAAATATGTAACTGGCTATGAACAGTTACCCAAATATTAACACTATATGGAGGTTAGAGTACCTATGGAAATGAATATGGGCAAATTCAGTGAGAAACTGGTGGAGCTTCTGGAACTTGCAAAAAAGAAGAAAAATGTACTGGAATATCAGGAAATCAGTGACTTTTTCAAAGACCAGCCGCTGGATGCAGAGCAGATGGACAAGATCTTTGATTTTCTTGAGACCAGTGGTGTAGATGTACTCCGTATCACAGATAATAATACAGATGACCTGATGCTGGATGATGATGTGGATATTGATGGTCTGGACGAAGAGGAAGAGGTAGAACTGGACAAGATCGATCTTTCAGTTCCAGAAGGCGTCAGCATTGAAGATCCGGTCCGCATGTATCTGAAAGAGATTGGAAAAGTGCCGCTTCTTTCTGCTGAAGAAGAAATCGAACTTGCCAAAAGAATGGAACAGGGAGACGAGAATGCCAAGAAGCGCCTGGCAGAGGCCAACCTTCGTCTGGTTGTCAGCATTGCAAAGCGTTATGTGGGACGTGGAATGCTTTTCCTTGATCTGATCCAGGAAGGAAATCTGGGTCTTATCAAAGCCGTTGAGAAATTTGATTACCGCAAGGGTTATAAGTTCAGTACTTATGCAACCTGGTGGATTCGTCAGGCTATCACAAGAGCCATTGCAGACCAGGCACGTACCATCCGTATCCCGGTTCATATGGTTGAGACCATCAACAAGCTGATCCGCGTTTCCAGACAGTTACTGCAGGAGCTTGGACGTGAACCTACTCCGGAAGAAATCGCAGAGGAGATGGATATGCCGGTTGACCGTGTCCGTGAGATCCTGAAGATTTCCCAGGAGCCGGTTTCCCTGGAAACTCCTATCGGTGAGGAAGAGGACAGCCATCTTGGCGATTTCATCCAGGATGACAATGTTCCGGTGCCGGCTGATTCAGCCGCATTTACCCTTTTGAAGGAGCAGCTTGTGGAGGTTCTTGGAACCCTGACTGAGAGAGAGCAGAAGGTTCTCCGTCTTCGTTTCGGACTTGATGATGGACGTGCCAGAACTCTTGAGGAGGTTGGTAAAGAATTTAACGTTACCAGAGAGCGTATCCGTCAGATCGAGGCCAAGGCTCTTAGAAAACTCCGTCATCCAAGCCGCAGCCGCAAGCTGAAGGATTATCTGGATTAAGGAGAGGGCTATGCAGTTATCCTTACGATTATCTGCGATCGCAGATATGGTGACAGAAGGAAACCGGCTGGTAGATGTGGGATGTGATCATGGATATTTGCCGGTCTACCTGATACAGCAGAAAAAAATTCCATCCGCCATTGCAATGGATGTACGAAAAGGTCCTCTTTCCAGGGCACAGGAGCATATCCGGCAGTATGGACTGGAGGAATACATACAGACCCGGCTTTCAGACGGACTTGTAAGCCTGGAAGCCGGGGAGGGTGACACGCTTGTAATTGCAGGTATGGGCGGTCCCCTTATGGAAAGGATTCTCACAGATGGACAGTCTGTGAGAGATTCTTTTTCTGAACTGATTTTACAGCCGCAGTCTGATATTCCTCATTTCCGCAGATATATCCAGTCCCAGGGCTGGGGGATCGTGGAAGAGAAAATGGTGGAAGAGGATGGGAAATTTTATCCTATGATGCGTGTGGTAAGAGGGAATGCAGAGGAAAGCTTGGATTTTGGCGACAGGCAAAAAGAAGAATCAGGAGAATTCGTGTCAGGTAAAAGGAATGGAAGCAAACAGACGCGATCCGAAATGCAGGATACTCCCTACACGCTTCAGGAAGCCTTTGGCAAATATCTTCTTCAGGAAAAGAATCCTGTGCTGTACCGCTATCTTTTGCGGGAAGCACGTATCCGTACAGAAATTCTGAAACAGCTGGAAGCAGCAGAAAAAACAGACAGGGAAAAGAAAGAAAATTCCGGAGAAAGCCGTGCTGCTGCGTTAGCTGCACGTGTTTCACAGGTAAGGGAGGAGGCGCAGCTGATCACAGCTGCTTTGGCAGAATATGAGAGTAAATGAACTGACCAGCTGGCTGGAAGCACAGTTTCCGGCTAAAGTTGCAGAAGACTGGGACAATGTAGGACTTCTTACCGGGGATGATGAAAACCAGGTGAACCATGTTTTTCTCGCCCTTGACCTGACAGAAGAGGTGTTGGAAGAAGCCATAGAAGCGGGTGCGGATATGATCGTCACCCATCATCCCATGATTTTTTCAGGAATTAAGAAAATCAATAACCACAGCTTTACCGGACGGAAGATCATAAGCCTTGTGCGCCATGGAATTTCTTATTATGCTATGCATACCAATTACGACATTCTTGGAATGGCAGATTTAAGTGCCAGATATCTGGAATTGACGGATACGAAGGTGCTGAGTGTTACAGGAGAAAAAGAAGGAGAACCTATCGGATTCGGACGTGTGGGAAATCTGCCTTGTGAGATGACATTAAAGGAGTATGCCCTTCTGGTGAAAAAGAATCTGAAGCTTTCCGATGTGAAGGTATACGGTGAGCTGGGTCAGATGGTGAAAACAGCAGCTGTGTGTACCGGCTCCGGTAAAAGCATGATCCAGGATGTGCTGGCAGCAGGGGCTGATGTGTATGTGACAGGTGATATTGATCATCATACAGGAATTGATACGGTTGCACAGGGGCTTGCAATTATTGATGCGGGACATTATGGTACGGAATATATTTTTATGGAAGATATGAAAAAAAGGCTTGAGAAGGCATTCCCGGAGCTTACATTCAGTTGTGCGAAGGTGAGGTCTCCGTATACCTTATTATAATTAATGATGTCAGGGTCAAAAGCTTTATCGTGCAAGCACGAACAGCTTTCTGACCTTTTGACCCTGGCATCATAATAATTTCAGAATGTGATTTATGGTTAACCTAGGTGGTCTTTGTGACCGGAAAGAGAGGTTTTATGGATCATACAGTGAAACTTACAATTAATGGGGAAAGCAAAGAATTTCCCATGGGAATTACCTACAAAGAAGTTGTAAAAGATTATGAAAAAACCAGTCCGGCTCCCATCATTCTTGTGATCGCAGGTGGCAAGATCCGTGAACTTCATAAGAAAGCAGAGAAGGACGGGGAAGTGCAGCTGGTGACAACCAGAGACAGTATTGGAAATAAAACCTATAAACGGACTGCATGCCTGGTACTTTTAAAAGCAATCTATGATCTTGCAGGTAAGGAAAAAGTAGAGAAGGTAGTACTTCACTATTCGGTTGGAAGTGGCTTCTATTTTACGATAGAAGGGGAACAGAAAACCGATCAGGCGTTCCTTGACCAGGTGAAAAAGAGGATGACTGAGCTGGTAGAGCAGAAAATTCCTGTGAAGAAGCGTAGTGTGGGAACGGATGAAGCCATTGCTATTTTCCATCATCACAAAATGTATGACAAGGAGAAGCTGTTCCGTTACCGCAGAGTTTCCAAGGTGAATATTTACAGCATAGAGAATTTTGAGGATTATTTCTATGGGGCGATGGCTTATGACACCAGCTATGTGCCATATTTTGACCTGAAGCTTTATGACGAAGGCTTTGTTCTCATGCTTCCAGATGCGAAGGCTCCAGATGTGATTCCGGAATTTAAACCTCAGGACAAAATATTCCAGGTGCAGAAGGATTCGGAAGAATGGGGAAAGAAACTGGATATTTCCACAGTTGGGGAGCTGAACGACCAGATCACTTCCCAGGGAATCCAGAAAATCCTTCTTATGCAGGAGGCGATGCAGGAGTCACGGATTGCCAGAATAGCAGAGCAGATCGCGGAATCAGGGAATAAGAAATTTGTCATGATCGCGGGCCCGTCCTCATCTGGTAAGACTACGTTTTCCCATAGATTGTCGATCCAGCTGGCAGCACATGGAATGAAGCCACACCCCATTGCAGTGGACAATTATTTTGTGAACAGGGAACACACCCCGCTGGATGAATTTGGGGAAAAGGATTACGAATGCCTGGAAGCCATTGATGTGGAGCAGTTCAATAAGGATATGCTTGCTCTGTTAAAGGGGGAGCGTGTAGAACTGCCAGTGTTTAATTTTAAAACAGGGCAGAGAGAATATAAGGGTGATTTTCTTCAGCTTGGAAAAGAAGATATTCTGGTTATAGAGGGTATTCATGGGCTGAATGATAAATTAAGCTATGCACTTCCAAGGGAGAGTAAGTTTAAAATTTATATCAGCGCTTTAACCCAGCTGAATATTGATGAGCATAATCGAATCCCTACTACAGACGGCAGACTGATCCGCAGGATTGTCCGTGATGCAAGGACAAGAGGTACCTCTGCCAAGGAGACCATTGCCAGATGGCCTTCTGTAAGACGAGGGGAAGAGAAAAATATCTTTCCATATCAGGAAGAGGCAGATGTAATGTTTAATTCAGCCTTGATCTATGAGCTGGCATGCCTGAAGGTATATGCAGAACCGTTGCTTTTCGGGATTTCCAAGGAAGATCCGGAGTATCTGGAGGCAAACCGGCTGCTGAAATTCTTTGATTATTTTGTTCCGGTGCCAAGCGAGGAAGTGCCGAATAATTCGTTGCTTCGGGAATTTATCGGGGGAAGCTGCTTTAATACCTGAATTCCTAAAATTTAAAGCTTTACATCTGAAAGCAATAATGTTAAAATAGCACTTGCGCAAGCAGGCCAGGTGATCGCGGCTGGACAGACGAAAGGGTTCAGACGAGGAAAGTCCGGGCTTCATAGGGCAGGATGCCGGATAACGTCCGGTGGAGGTGACTCCCAGACCAGTGCAACAGAAATAAACCGCCATGGTTTCCATGGTAAGGGTGGAAAGGCAGTGTAAGAGACTACCGCCGTCCTGGTAACAGGCCGGGCACATGTAAACTCCATTCGAAGCAAGACCGAGAAGAAAGCGATACGGCTGCCCGTCGTGCTTTCAGGTGGGTCGCTTGAGCCTTCTGGTAACGGAAGGTCTAGACAGATGATCACTCAACGACATAACCCGGCTTATCGGTCTGCTTGTGCAATAAAGTGAATAGAAGAACGGAATTGTTTGGTCTGACTGAGCAGTTCCTTTTTTTATGTAATAGGAATTTTGATAGAAAAAGTCCTATAGAAGCAGGGTAAAACAAACTTCTATAGGACAAAATATCATTATTGTTATAAAATTGGTTGCTTCTGCGACCTTTGTTTTCTAAGGAATATTTATGTCTACGGCCGCTATATTCTAATGATTATTTATTTCTGTGACCTCTATATTTCTCTTCACAGTATTTACATCTGTAAACTTCATTCTCCTCATCTGCAAGAACAAAAATCTGATCCAGTCCCTGCTCGATGGAAGTGATGCAACGTGGATTCTTACACTTGATCACGTTTACCACCTGCTTTGGAAGACGAAGCTCTTTTTTCTCAACGATCTGCTCGTCCTTGATGATATTTACAGTGATGTTGTGATCGATGAAGCCGAGGATATCAAGATCCAGGTCTTCAATAGGGCATTCTACTTTGATGATGTCTTTCTTTCCCATTTTATTGCTCTTTGCGTTCTTGATGATCGCAACGGTGCAGTCCAGCTGATCCAGCTTCAGGTCGTGATAAATGGTCATGGCCTTGCCGGCTTTAATATGGTCTAATACGTAACCTTCACGAAGTGCTCCAACATTTAACATGGCAGTTCCACCTCCAATAATGTAAGAATCAGGGCCATACGGACATATACACCGTACTGTACCTGTTTGAAATAGGCAGCTCTCGGGTCTTTGTCAACTTCAACCGCAATTTCGTTTACACGAGGAAGCGGATGCAGGATGTACATGTCGTCCTTTGCAAGGGAAAGCTTCTGATTGTCCAGTATGTAGAAATCTTTCATACGGACGTAATCCTCTTCGTTGAAGAAACGCTCCTTTTGAACACGAGTCATGTAAAGGATGTCGAGATCCGGAATTGCATCTTCCAGACGCTCAACCTCTACGAACTCAATGTTGTTCTTTTTCAGCACATCCTCGCGGATATAGCTTGGAATACGAAGCTCTTCCGGAGAAATCAGTACGAATTTTACATTCTGGTAACGTACCAGCGCCTCGATCAGGGAATGTACCGTACGGCCAAATTTCAGATCTCCGCACAGACCGATAGTAAGGTTGTCAAGACGACCTTTCAAAGAACGGATGGTAAGTAAGTCTGTAAGAGTCTGGGTGGGATGCTGATGACCGCCGTCTCCGGCGTTGATAACGGGAATATTAGAAACCATAGAAGCTACCAGCGGAGCACCCTCTTTCGGATGACGCATAGCACAGATATCTGCATAACAGGAAACAACACGAATGGTATCGGCAACAGTTTCGCCTTTGGCTGCGGAACTGGAATCTGCGGATGAGAAACCAAGAACCTTGCCGCCAAGGTTCATCATAGCAGCTTCAAAACTGAGACGGGTACGGGTACTTGGCTCATAGAAAAGAGTGGCAAGACGTTTGTCGTCGCAGGTATGTGCATATTTTTTGGGGTTTTTCTCAATATCGCTGGCAAGATCCAGAATCTTTTCAAGCTCCGGAACACTAAGGTCCAGCGGACTCATCAAGTGTCTCATGATATACCTCCATTTTTGAGTGTGGTTTTATAGTTCAAAATCTCTTCGACCTATCATATACTACTTGTGATGATTTTTCAAGAAGATTTTGTAAGTATTTTTTCGAAAAATAAACCGGTGAAAAACCAGACTGGCAGGTAGTCAAGACGGATAATGCCTTTGTACTGGTGCGGGGCAGCAGAATAATCCCAGGGGCACATGTGAAATGCCTGTAAAACAGAACCGCTGGTAAATTCGCCCAGATAAAAGCCGGCGGTATAAAGGAAGCCCCGCAGGAGCATGGGGAGTTTTTTTAACTTTTTATATGCAGGCAGGATCAGGGCTGCGCAGCCATAAATAGGAAACATAAGAAGGGAGGTAGTTCCTTTCATGGCGATATCTCCCTGAAGCAGGGAATGGAGCCCGGTCCAGAGAATTTCCAGGCACCATCCGGTAAAACCGCAAAAAAGAAAAGGGTGTTTTTTCATATACGTGGCCTCCTTGTGGAAAAATTTATTAGCAGATGATAGTAATTATTTGCCTGCTGTTCAAAGATAACATCATTTGCCGAAAAGTTAAAATTAGCATTCCCGTTCTTGCTAAATATATGCCGCAAGCGTATAATGGAAGAAATATGCAAGGCGTAGTAAATGAAATCATACAAACGAGGAGTTTTATTATGAATTATGAGGAGTGCCGGGCCTATATTGAGGATTCGGCGAAATACGGTTCTGTACTTGGACTTGATAATATGCGTGAAATGCTTGGGAGACTGGGCAATCCGCAGGATGAACTGTCCTGTGTACATGTAGCGGGAACCAATGGAAAAGGCTCTGTGATCGCATATTTATATACCACTCTTACAGAGGCGGGGTACCGTGTTGGCAGATATATCTCTCCCACGCTGTATTCCTACAGAGAACGTCTGGAGATTGCCGGAGAGAGAATCTCCAGGGAAAAGTTTGCCAGACATGTTACCAGGATTGCACAGATAATCGGGGAAATGACCCAGGCAGGTCTTGCTCATCCCACACCTTTCGAGATTGAGACTGCGGCAGCATTTTTATACTTTAAGGAAGAAAAATGTGATCTGGTCCTTCTGGAAACAGGAATGGGCGGAAATCTGGACGCCACCAATATTATTAAGAATACGAAATTGGCTGTACTGGTTTCTATCAGTATGGATCATATGTCGTTTCTTGGAAACACGCTTGGAGAGATTGCACAGAAGAAAGCTGGTATCATCAAGCCTGGCTGTCATGTGGTGACCACCAGGCAGAAACCGGAAGCTTTCCAGGTGATCGCAGAGGTGTGCGAAAAAACAGGTGTGCCCTGCCGGGTAGCAGACCCGGATGAGGCAGTTCTGGAAGAGGAAAGTGTATTCGGACAGAAATTTTCCTATAAGGGAGAAACGTTTGAACTTTCTCTTGCAGGAGTCTACCAGAAAGAAAATGCAGTTCTGGCGCTGAATGCGCTGGAAGAACTGGATAAGCTGGGATGGCATACCACGTTGAAACAGCGCAGGGAAGGACTGGCACATACAATCTGGAATGGCCGCTTTACTGTTATTTGTAAGAAGCCGCTTTTCATCGTGGATGGAGCTCACAATGCCGGTGCTGCAGACAAAATGGCAGAGTCTATCCGGCATTATTTTAAAGGGAAAAGGCTGATCTATATTATGGGTGTTTTTGCGGACAAAGAATACGAAATAGTCCTTGAAAAAACAGCGCATTTTGCAGAGAAAATCTTTACCATAGAGACTCCGGATAATCCGCGGGCACTGCCGGCAGAAGAACTGGCAAAAGCAGCAAGGAAATATAATGCAAGCGCTCAGAGTACAAGCAGCATTCAGGATGCGGTAGAGAAAGCTTTTGCTTATGCAGGTTCTGATGAGAACAGCGCGATCCTGGCATTTGGTTCCCTTTCCTTTATTGGTGCACTGACAAGTGAGGTTGAAAGCGCGCGGAACAAAAGAGATAAATCAAAATATACGAATTTGTGAGGAAATAATATGACAGATTTGCAGGAATGCAGACGAAAAATAGATGAAATAGATAACCAGATGGTGGAGCTTTTTGAGAAACGGATGAAGGTCTGTGAGGAGGTTGCAGAGTATAAGATCCGCACAGGCAAGAAGGTTCTGGACCCGGAAAGGGAACATGCCAAATTAGAAGAAATCCGTAAAAAAGCACATGGGGAATTCAATGAACTTGGTGCTCAGGAGCTTTTCCAGCAGATCATGGCAATCAGCAGGAAGAGGCAGTATCAGCTTCTCACAGAGCACGGTCCCAAGGAAGAGGAAGACTTCCAGATGGTAGAGCGGCTTCCCAGAAATAATGTGACAGTTGTTTTTCAGGGAGTGGAAGGTGCTTACAGCTATGGAGCTATGCGGGCGTATTTTGAGAATGAAATTAAAAGCTACCATGTGAAAACATTCCGGGACGCTATGGAAGAGGTGGCAGCAGGGAAAGCGGATTATGCAGTTCTTCCTATTGAAAATTCTACAGCAGGTATTGTGGCAGATATTTACGATCTGCTGACAGAATATAAGTTATATATTGTAGGAGAACAGGTATTGAAAGTAGAGCATGTGCTTCTGGGACTGCTGGAAGCGGAGCTTTCCGACATTTCCTGTGTCTATTCCCACCCACAGGGACTTGCGCAGTGCAAGGCTTATCTGGAAGAGCATAGCCAGTGGAAGAGCATTGCGGTAGGTAACACTGCAGCTGCTGCAAAGAAAGTCAGCGAGGAGCAGGATAAGTCCCATGCAGCCATTGCCAGCAGGGACGCCGGGGAGTTTTATAATCTGAAGGTACTGGCAGAAAATATCTGCAGAAATGACCGCAATGTAACCAGATTTATCATCCTGGCGAAGAAGCCTGTTTATGAAAATAACAGCTCCAAGATCAGCGTTTGCTTTGAGGCGCGCCATGAAAGCGGAACCTTGTACAATGTTCTTTCGCATATGATCTACAATGGGCTGAACATGACTAAGATTGAATCCCGCCCAATCGTGGGAAAAACCTGGGAGTATCGGTTCTTCGTGGATTTCGAGGGAAATTTACGTGACAGCGCTGTGAAAAATGCCCTCCGTGGAATGGAAGCGGAGACAAGTTATCTGCGGATTCTGGGGAATTACTAGAGTGTGTTTAAAAACACATTTCACAGAAAGAAAAAATACAAAAAATTAAAATGAATTTTATCTGTATTTTACTTGAAAAAGATATTATAAAAAGGCTGATGTCAAGCATGATGATCATAATACAAAGACAGAATGCCTTTTAATTCTATTCCCTTGTGTATCGCAAGAGAAAATATTCTGTGATCAGTAGATACAGATTGATAAATGCTACATAGAATTGAGAGGAAACAAAAATGGCAAGAACAGAAGAATGTATCCTTTACCGTGATTTTGAAAACGGTGAGATACTGGAAACAATGACATCGCTGATGAACAGCTATGAGGCTGGTGAAGAAGGTTTAAGTAATCGTAAGGAAGAGTTTTTCCATATGGCAGGAAGCCTGGTGGAAATGGCAGGAATGTATGGATTTTCCGGAAATCTGTGGCACAATTATCTGACACAGCTTCTGGTAAATCACGAGAACGCATTCAGCACTGCTTCCGAGATCAGAGGAGCAGTAGAGGGCAGTATCAATCACCTGGCACTGCATGATTTCGGGATTTTTAAAGAACTCTATGATTATGATCTTGCTGTTTTTGACAAGGTTTTTGGAACAGACTGTACAGATTTTATCTGCAATTATGTAAATACAGGCTGTAACAGCAAAGTGTATAATCAGCGGATCTGTGACCGGATCTGCGACATGAGCAAAAGACTGGCAGAGGCTTCCACAGTGGAAGAATTTATGGCAGATATGGTGCAGTTTTACAAGGATTTTGGCGTAGGAAAGCTGGGCCTTAACAAGGCATTCCGTATCGAACATGGCAAGGATGGCAAGCCGGTGATCGCGCCTATCACCAGAATCGCACATGTAAATCTGGATGATCTGGTTGGATACGAGATTCCCAAGCAGAAGCTGATCGAGAATACAGAAGCCTTTGTAAGAGGAAGAAAAGCCAATAACTGTCTCCTTTTTGGTGACGCAGGAACAGGTAAATCTTCCAGTATCAAGGGAATCCTGAACCGGTATTATGATGAGGGACTTCGTATCATCGAGGTGTACAAGCATCAGTTCCAGGATCTGAATGATGTGATCGCACAGATCAAGAACCGTAACTACAAATTTATTCTTTATATGGACGATCTTTCCTTTGAGGAATTTGAGATCGAATATAAATATCTGAAAGCAGTGATCGAGGGTGGTCTGGAGAAAAAGCCGGATAATATCCTGATCTATGCCACCAGCAACAGACGCCATCTTGTACGCGAGAAATCCGGAGATAAGCTGGAGGTGGCAGATGACGAAGATCTGCATTCCTCCGATACCGTACAGGAGAAGCTTTCCCTGGTTTACCGTTTCGGTGTCCGTATCTATTTTGGTGCGCCGAACAAGAAGGAATTTCAGAATATTGTTACCACTCTGGCAGAACGCTATGGCGTTACCATGCCAACAGAGGAACTTCTTATGCAGGCAAATGCCTGGGAGCTTTCTCATGGCGGCCTGACAGGAAGAACTGCACAGCAGTTTATTGACCATATATTGGGTACGAGTGAAGAGAAGTGATATAAACAGAAGATAAGCTGCTGCAGTCAGATATAAGTGTCCGTGGCAGCCAAAAACTGACAGGAAGGAGAAAGGTATGGCAGTAACAACATTTGCGGCAATTGATATCAGTTCCTACGAGATCAGCATGAAAATTTTTGAATTTTCCAAAAAGAGCGGATTTCGGACAGTGGATGATATCCGGTACCGCCTGAATCTTGGAGTGGGGGTATACTCTGGCGGAACAATGGAAGTGGACAAGGTTGATACGATCTGTGATGTGCTGAATGATTTCAAGCGGATCATGGCGGAATACGGAGTGAAGGAATACCGTGCCTGCACCACCAGTGTTTTCCGGGAGATGAAGAATCCGATCATTATCATTGAGCAGATTTATAGAAGAACCGGAATCCATGTAGAAGTACTTAGCAATGCAGAGCAGCATTTCCTGGGATACAAATCGATTGCAGCTATCGAGAATGGCTTCAAGAAAATGATCCAGAAGGGAACTGCCATCCTGGATGTAGGTGGAGGAAACCTGCAGATTTCCCTGTTTGATAAAGATGCCCTTGTTACTACACAGAGCATGAAAATGGGAAGCGTGCGTATTCGTCAGAGGCTGAAGGAACTGGAGAAAACAAACACTAACTACGCACAGCTGGTAGAGGAATTTATCCGTAACGACCTGACTGGCTTTAAGCGTCTGTATCTGAAAGACCGGGATATCAAAAATGTGATCCTGATGGGAGATTTCCTTACAGAAACTATTTTCCGTGAGGAGAGACAGGACAATATCATCACAAAGGCAGAGTTTGTAAAGCGTTACGAAAAGACTGTTTATAAGACCGAAGAGGCACTGGCAGAGGAAATGGATATCGATCCGGAATACGCCACCCTGATCGTGCCGACCATGGTTATCTGTAAGGACTTTATGGATCTTTTCAATGCAGAGGCTTTGTGGATGCCTGGCGTTTCTTTATTGGATGGAATTGCCTATGATTTTGGCGAAAAGAATAATTTCATCAAGAGTGCACACAATTTTGAAAATGATATTCTGGTGGCATCACATAATATTGCAAAGAGGTTTTCCACTGGAAAAGAACATATCAAGGGAACCACAGATCTGGCATTGTCAATTTTTGACAGTATGAAGAAGGTGCACGGAATGGGTGACAGAGAGCGTCTGCTTCTGCAGATTGCCGTACAGCTTCATGACTGTGGAAAATATATCAGCATGGGAGATGTGGCAGAATGTTCTTACCAGATCATTATGGCTACGGAGATTATCGGACTTTCCACAGAAGAGCGTCAGATCATAGCAAATGCTGTACGTTATAATACCACGGAATTTGTTTATTATCAGGAAATTGCCGGGGAAATCGGAATGGACCGTTCGGTATATCTTCTTATTGCGAAGCTGACGGCTATTCTTCGTATTGCCAACGCCATGGACCGCAGCCATTATCAGAAGGTAAAGAATATGAAGGCTCTTTTGAAAGATCAGACCCTGTTTTTGACAGTGGACTCTGACCAGGATATTTCCCTTGAGCTTGGCCTTCTGAAGGATAAGGTTGAATTTTTTGAAGAGGTATTTGGTATCCGTCTGGTACTCAGGCGTAAGAGAAAAATGTGAGGAGGGGCACAATGGATCTGAAAAATTTTGAAAAACCGGAGTATTTCGTGAACAGGGAGTTAAGCTGGCTGAAGTTTGATGACCGTGTTCTCTCAGAAGCAAGAGATAAAAGCCTGCCATTATTTGAGAGACTGAAATTTACAAGTATCGTATCTTCGAACCTGGATGAATTTTACATGGTTCGTGTGGCTTCCCTGAAGGATCAGGTTCACGCCGGATATGAGAAAACGGATATTGCAGGAATGAGCCCGAAGGCGCAGCTGAAAGAAATCAGTGCCCAGACCCATGAGCTTGTCCGTTCCCAGTACAGCACGTTGAACCGTTCCCTTCTTCCTGCTCTTGAAAAAGTGGGACTTCATCTGGTAATGGAGCATGAGAAGCTGAATGAAGAGCAGAAAGAATATGTAGACCGTTATTTTGAGGACAATGTATATCCGGTCCTTACCCCGATGGCAATGGATTCTTCCAGACCATTTCCACTGATCCGAAACAAGACTCTGAACATCGGAGCCCTGATTTCCAAAAAGGATAAGAAAAAAGGCAAGGATATGCTGGTATTTGCCACTGTCCAGGTGCCGTCTGTCCTTCCCCGCGTGATCGTTATCCCGTCCGAAAAGAATGAGGATACCACCGTGATTCTTCTGGAGGAGATCATCGAGCGAAATATTGATAAGCTTTTCCTTGGCTATGATGTGGTTTGTGCGCATCCTTATCGTATTATGCGAAATGCGGATCTTTCCATTGATGAGGATGGTGCAGAGGATCTTCTTGTAGAGATCCAGAAACAGTTGAAGAAGCGCCAGTGGGGCGAAGTGATCCGTCTTGAGGTGGAGGACAAAACAGATCCGAAGCTTCTGGCAATCCTGAAAAAGGAATTTGATATCAAGGAAGAGGATATTTTCTATATTAATGGATCTCTGGATCTTACCATGCTGATGAAGGTTTATGGACAGGATGGTTTTGATGAGTATAAAGAGCCGAAATATACACCTGCCGTAGTACCTGCATTTGCAGATACCAGCAAGGATATTTTCCAGGTGATCCGTGAGGGAGATGTATTCCTTCATCATCCATATATGAGCTTTGACCCAGTTGTAAATTTCGTCCGTCAGGCTGCCAAGGATCCGGATGTTCTGGCAATCAAGCAGACTCTGTATCGTGTCAGCGGCAATTCTCCCATCATTGCAGCTCTTGCACAGGCAGCAGAGAATGGCAAACAGGTTTCCGTTCTGGTGGAGCTGAAGGCCCGTTTTGATGAGGAGCACAATATCGTATGGGCGAAAATGCTGGAAAAAGCAGGCTGCCATGTTATCTATGGTCTGGTGGGATTGAAAACCCACAGTAAGATCACTCTGGTGGTACGCCGTGAGGATACGGGAATCCGCCGTTATGTCCACCTGGCAACTGGTAACTATAACGATTCCACTGCCAAGTTGTATACAGACTGCGGTATCTTTACCTGCGACGAGCGGTTTGGGGAGGATGCAACTGCAGTGTTTAATATGCTTTCCGGTTATTCTGAGCCGAAGAGCTGGAACCGTCTGATCGTAGCACCTATCTGGATGAAGGAACGGTTCTTGAAGATGATCGAAAGAGAAGCAGAACATGGGAAAAAAGGCATGCCGGCCATGATCGTGGCGAAGATGAATTCTCTTTGTGACCCGAAGATTATGGCGGCCCTTTATCATGCTTCTTCCTGTGGAGTGCAGATTTATCTGCTGATTCGCGGTATCTGCTGTCTGAAAGTAGGGATTCCGGGAGTAAGTGAGAATATCCATGTGCGTTCTATCGTAGGAAACTTCCTGGAGCACAGCCGTATTTTTTATTTCAAAAATGGCGGCAGTGATGAAATTTATATGGGAAGTGCGGACTGGATGCCCCGTAACCTGGACCGCCGTGTAGAGATCGTTTTCCCGGTTGAGGACGAGCAGATCAAGAATGAGATCAAGCATGTACTGGACCTGGAATTCCGTGACAATGTGAAAGCCCACCTTCTCCAGCCAGATGGAACCTACGAGAAGCAGGATAAGAGAGGCAAGCTTCTCATCAATTCCCAGATGGAATTCTGCAAGGAAGCCACTGAGAGGGCCAATGCTTTGAAACAAAAAGAAAAACACGAAAACTCCCGTGTTTTCATTCCCGCAGAACCGGCGGAGGATACGGAAGAATAAAGACTTGAACTGAATTAAGAAATAGTAGGAAAGCTGTTGTTTTACAGGCCGCGCCTGGTGCGAAGTGCTGGTAAAACGACAGCTTTTTTTGCAGGCACGCTCTAGAGCCTGTTCGGTGTAATGTGTGGAGTTTGTTAGGCAAAGTGTACAAATTTAAGACTTCAAAATTGGATGAAAAGTGCACAGAATTTAATTGAAAATATAGATAAAATCCGTTAAAATTAGTTTATAATTGATTGCTGCACAGCAGTAGATCGAAAAAATAAACGGGGGTAATACACATGAAGAGAAAACGAATAGCACTGTTTATGGCGCTGGCTATGACCGTGACTTCTCTTCCGGCAAACAGCCTGATGGTCAGTGCTGCGGAAGAAATAGACGGATTTATAGCTGGAGATGAGATCAGCGCGGAAGTGGAAAGCAGCGGGGACGCAGCTGACGGATTTGCAGTAGAAGATGCTGCACCGGACACAGGTGAAGCTGGGGAAGATGCCTTCGAAAGTGCAGATGCAGAAGATGGATTTACATCTGCTGATGGTGCTGCAGCAGAGGCAGATTTCCAGGCGATGGAAGAACAGCAGGAAACTGAGGACCTGGTTTCACCGGAGAGCATCGAAACTAATTATACTACAGACCATTGGCCAAAGGTAAATCTTTATGATCGTGTAGAACTTACATCAGAAGCTTATACTACAGATGGCTCTGCATTGACTTATCAGTGGTATGAAAGTGACTGGAACACGGGAAGTGAGGACATGGTTCCCATAGAAGGAGCAACCAGTTCTGTACTTGTAATCGAAAGTGCTGTGCAGTCTAGGAATTATTATTGTGTTACAACTGATACAGATGGGTTCTCACAATATGAGAATTATGGCGTTAGAGTAAAAACGATTGCCCTGGAAAACAGTGAAGATGAGGACTATCGTTATGAAGACGTATCTGTTAAGGCACATGGACAGGCAGTCCTGAACTCTGCGGCATATTCACTGCTTGGAAAAGATTTTAAGTATCAGTGGAAAAAGTGGAATGAAGAAAAAGATGACTATGAAGAGATTGAGGGTGCTGACCAGTCTACGTTTGTCTTGGATGATGTTACTGAGAGGGAAACTTATTGCTGCTTGACTTCTGATAACGGTTATGAATGTGGTGAGTGTTTTTCCATAAGTGTAGATTCCGGGCTTAGGTATGAAGACGAGGATGATACTGGCTATTGGGGTGAGATAGAGGCTGGCGAGAGTAAAACCTTGAAAACTACTATAATTGCCGATGAAGGAGTGGCACTTACTTATCAGTGGTATAAAATAGAATCAAATGGCGAGAATGAGGAATGGGTTGAAATTTCTGGGGCAACAGGAGCAGAATTTACAACAGGCGCATTAAATAGGAGTGCTCGCTATAAATGTATCGTAGAAGATCCATATGGAAATGGTTTGGAGGAATATTTCCATATAGATGTGAGAAGTCTGCAAGTTGAGGGAGAGGGTGAGCAGGATATAAAAGTTGATTTAAATGCTACTGTGGAATTAAGGGTTTCCGCTTCTTCAAAATTGACAGATAAACTGACTTATCAGTGGTTCCGCAGAAATGAGGAAGGCTATGGGGAGAAAATCGAAGCGAACAAAGATAAAACCAGCCTGAAGGTTGAAAATGTAACGAAAAATACCAGATATTATTGCCGTGTCTCTGATGGAAACGAAGAGCAATATGTCAATTTTAATCTCAAGATAGATTCTGGGTTAAAGATTGATTATAGTGCTACCCGGACAGAACTTGATGTAGATTATGGCGGATCAGTTACAATGAAAGTTGTAGCTACGGCGAAACCGGGAGTTGAACTGAAGTATCAGTGGTATGCACTTGATGAAGATTGGGAGGAAGAAATTATTTCAGGTGCTACGCAGAACACTTATACAGTTGATAAAATAGAGGAGAATCAGAGCTATATCTGTAGAGTAACAGACGGTTATGGCAATGGTCACAGTCCTGAGTTTGAAATTCATGTACGCCGTATTCTTGTAGGTGCTACAGGAAGAAGACTAACAATTGATCCAGGTGAGGCATTGGAACTGTCAGTTTCCGCTACATCTGTAACAGGTGAAGCACTTAGTTATCAGTGGTATAAAGCAAATGAAGAAGGATCCTACAAACCGCTGGAAGGTGAAAATGCTGAAAAACTGGCAACGGGTAGTTTGTGGGGCGATGCAAACTATTATTGTCGCATTAAAGACAGCAAAAGTACTGAAGAAGTATGGTTCCATGTGGAAATTGATTCCTGTATTGTATTTAAGGAGACAGAAACTTATAAAGAAGGCAAAGTTGGCAGCAAGGTAGTGCTTGATGCGGAAGCTGTTTCGGAAATCGGAGTAAATCTGACCTATCAGTGGTATGTGGAAACCTGGAAATATGATGAGTTTGAGAATGAGTATTTTGAACTTGAGCCTATTCAAGGTGCTGCTTCTCCAACTTGTGAAGTTGAGGTACAGAATTCTGAAAAAACCTATCGGTGTAAGGTAACCGGTTCCAATGGAGCGACAGCGGAACAGCAGTTCACAGTAAGAAGGTCTTCTAGCCTTTCTGGAGGACAAACGAAGACGATGACTGTGAAATTAGGAGAAAACGTTAATTTAACGACTGACATTACTGGCGCACAAGGCGAAGAACTTACATATCAATGGTTCCGCGTTGTTGATGAAGATGAAAATGAATATGTATCTGTAAATGGCGCAAATACTGCATCTTATAAGGTCGAAAATGTAACAAAAGAGACGAGTTATTATTGTGAAGTATCTAATGGAAAGGACTGGAGGCAACAATATTTTTATATTAATCCAGAGAGCGGTTTCGTTATAGATACAGATGAGATCCAGCCTATTGTCGTAAAAACTGGTACTGAGAATGTTCAGCTGAAAGTATCCGCAAAGTCTAATTACGACTTAAGCTATGAATGGTATTTTAGGAATAATAACGATGAGGATGTATGGACTAGGATTACGGACGCAAATGGAAGTATTTATACAGTGAAACGCGTAGAAAAGCAGTCTGTATCTTATAGGTGCAAAGTATCGGATGGATATAATTCTGCTTATGTATGGTTCGATGTATATGGACAACCGGATATTAGTTTTAGCAGCATTAAAAATGTATGGGTACCAAAAGGCACAGCTGCAACTCTGTCTGCAAATGCAGTAGCAGGGGCAAATTGTAAGAAGATGACTTATAAGTGGTATCAGTTTACACCAAATGGAGATTCAATGTGGACAGAATTGGCAAATGGTGACAAGGCTTCTTATACCACAGACGCTATTAATGAGCTTCGAAGATATTGCTGTGATGTTGCAGATGATTATGGAAGTGTCTCAACAATTGAAATTGTGGTAGGTCCACAGGAATTAAAAGAAAAGACTGCTGCAGAGCCAGAGACAGCTATTACACTTACAGCAGGAAAAAGAACGAGAGTTTCCACTCAATTAGCAGGTATGTACAAATATTATAAATTTGTACCAGATCGTTCCGGTATCTGGCAGTTCCAGGCTATGAGCAGCATGTCAACCTATGCAAGCCTGTATGATGCCCAGATGAATGAACTGACCAGCAGTAATGTAGATGGCTATTATTACAGATCCTTTAATGTGCAGTATAGTCTGGAAAAAGGAAAAACCTACTATCTGAAATGTGGCCGTAATGACTCTTACAGCACAAAGTCCTTCCTGATGGAAGCAAGTTTTGTAAAAGAAGATGTCCACAAACATGTATGGAATGCAGGTACCGTGAAGACCGCAGCTACCTGTGCAAAAGCAGGTACAAAGGTCTACACCTGTACTGGATGCGGACAGACCAAGGAAGAAACAATTCCAGCAACTGGAAAACACAACATGGTAACCAAGATTGACAAAGCAGCAACCTGCGGAGCAGCAGGAAGCCAGCATAAAGAATGCAGTGTTTGCGGTAAGAAAGACGCAGCGACTGCAATCCCGGCAACTGGAAAGCACAGCTTTGGCGAGTACACCGTAACCAAGGCTCCGACCGTTCTGGCAGCAGGTGTGAAGACCAGAACCTGTAAGGTTTGTGGTAAGACAGAGACAGCAGTGGTAGCGAAACTGAATGGAACCATAAAAGTGGTATCTGCGAAAGTGCCGCTTCAGCTGAAGAAGAAAGTGGCCCTTGGCAAACTGGTAACCGGATTCACAACAGGTGATTCCATTAATGCAGCAGCCTGCACCAGCAGCAAGCCATCTATCGCAGTAATCAGCGGCGGAAATGTAGTAGCTAAGAAAGCTGGTACTACCGTGATCACTGTGAAGCTTGCCAGCGGTGCATCCGCACAGGTGACGGTAGTGGTTCAGAAGAAAGCAGTTGCAACCTCTTCTATCACTGTTCCATCTACTGTAAACCTGACAACAGGAGAGAAGCTGAAACTGACACCAGTAGTAAGCCCAGTCACCAGCTTAAACAAGGTAAGCTACACTTCAACCAATAAAAAGGTTGCCACAGTCACAAAAAATGGCGTGATCACAGCCAAGAAATCCGGAACAGCTACCATCAAGGTAAAATCTGGCAAGAAAACCAAGAATGTCAAGGTAAAAGTAGCCAAGAAAGCCCCAACCGGCATGACCGGCGTACCAGCCACCAAGACATTAAAGAAGGGCAAATCCTTCACCATCAAGGCGAAGCTTACCCCGTCCGGAGCAGAAGGCAAGATTTCCTACATCAGCTCCAATAAGAGCGTAGTAGCGGTAAGCTCCAAGGGGAAAGTAACTGCCAAGAAAGCCGGAACCGCAACGATCACGGTGAAGGCTGGAAATGTAACCAGAACCTGTGTAGTGACAGTGAAAAAATAAAGAAAGTGCAAGAAGAATAGAGTTCCAGATACAACATCATTTTATATTAAAGGCTTCTGGATTGACGTTGTGGAAAAAATGATCCATCTGAATAATTTATTTGGAATCGATTAAAAGTAAAAGTTTAAAGGCAAACGTTTAAAAGTAAACAGCTTCGAAAATTCTGATAACACCAAAGAATAGGAAATAGATAAAATGGATGTTTCAGATTTTCGGAGCTGTTTTTTAAAAAAGTAATTGTACATAAATGATTTTTGGTGGATTTAAATACAAAAAAACTTCCGAATCACTTCGGAAGTTCCTAGCAGCCAGTACGAGAATCGAACTCGTGTTTTCGCCGTGAGAGGGCGACGTCTTAACCCCTTGACCAACTGGCCATGTAAGCGGTATGCTTAACATATATATTCAATTTGCAGAAAAAAGAGCAGCCAGTACGAGAATCGAACTCGTGTTTTCGCCGTGAGAGGGCGACGTCTTAACCCCTTGACCAACTGGCCATGTAAGCGGTTCGCTTAACATATATATTCAATTGTCGGAAAATAAAGCAGCCAGTACGAGAATCGAACTCGTGTTTTCGCCGTGAGAGGGCGACGTCTTAACCCCTTGACCAACTGGCCTTGTCAACCGACTTGCATAGTATATCCTACTTTTTATGAGAATGCAAGCACTTTTTTTATTTTTTTTGCAAAAAATTGAAAAACTTTGAAAAAATCCAGGAAATATGCGGGTTTGCAGGGATGAAAAAATTTTTAACAAAATTGAAATGGCAAATTTTACTTGCAAAAATACCATAAACTGGGGTATGATATAGAACGAATGTTTGAACATGGGGATTTGAAAAGCGGACAATGAGGTCCGCTTTTCATAACCACAAAAATAGAAACTGCATAGCATGGAAAACATATAGAACGTATAAATGAACAAAGAACTCTATTTGAAAGTAATGTATTGCAAGAAAACAATGCATAACTCTGTATAAGCAAATTTTAAATGTAAATTACAATATGAATCTCAGAGAGTCAATAAGAATGAATTGTAATACGGAACTTAAGGAATCAATAAGAGTGTAAGAACAAGAATAGCAAGAAAGGAATTAACACCATGGCAAAGAAAGACACTTACGACGCGGGTAGTATTTCTGTCCTGGAAGGACTGGAAGCTGTCCGGAAACGTCCTGGAATGTACATCGGAAGTGTATCCAGAAAAGGTCTGAACCACCTTATATATGAAATTGTGGACAATGCAGTAGACGAGCACCTGGCTGGATACTGTACCAATATTGAAGTAACGCTGGAGAAAGATGGTTCCTGTACCGTAACTGATAATGGACGTGGAATCCCGGTAGACATGCATGCGAAAGGCGTGTCCGCAGAGCGTCTTGTATTTACCACACTTCATGCGGGTGGTAAATTTGACAATTCTGCCTATAAGACAAGCGGTGGACTTCATGGCGTAGGTTCCTCTGTTGTAAATGCCCTGTCCACCTATCTGGATATCAAGATCAGCCGTGACGGATTCGTACACCACGACCATTACGAGCGCGGTGTGCCGACCATAGAGCTGGAAGAAGGCCTTCTTCCAAAACTTGGCAGAACCAGACAGACTGGAACCAGCGTAAATTTCCTTCCGGATCCGGAGATTTTTGAGAAAACCAGATTTTCCTCTACGGAAGTGAAGAGCCGTCTTCATGAGACCGCTTATCTGAATCCGAACCTGACCATCCATTTCATGGATCTTCGTGGTGATACCCCGGAGGATATCACTTACCATGAGCCAGATGGAATCGTGGGCTATATCAAGGATCTGAATCATAATTCCGAAGTCCTCCATGAGCCGGTATACCTGAAAGGCGAGGCAGATGGAATACAGGTGGAAGTGGCATTCCAGTACACCAATGAGTTCCGTGAGAATGTACTTGGCTTCTGTAATAATATTTATAATGCAGAAGGCGGTACACACCTTACCGGATTTAAGACTACGTTTACTACCGTAATGAATACTTATGCTCGTGAGATCGGTGTTCTGAAAGAAAAAGACGCCAATTTCACTGGCGCAGATATCCGTAACGGAATGACAGCAGTGGTTTCCATCAAGCATCCGGAACCACGCTTCGAGGGACAGACCAAGACCAAGCTGGACAACCAGGATGCTGCCCGTGCTACAGGTAAAGTGATGTCTGAACAGCTTGTGCTGTATTTTGACCGTAATCTGGAGACCTTGAAGACGGTCTTATCCTGCGCAGAGAAGGCGGCGAAAATCCGTAAAACAGAGGAACGTGCCAAGACCAACCTTCTCACGAAACAGAAATATTCCTTTGATTCCAATGGAAAGCTTGCCAACTGTGAGAAAAAGGATCCGTCCCTTTGTGAGATCTTTATCGTAGAGGGAGATTCTGCCGGAGGATCCGCGAAGACAGCCCGGGATCGTAATTATCAGGCCATCCTGCCAATCCGCGGTAAGATTCTGAACGTAGAGAAAGCTACGATTGATAAAGTTCTGGCAAATGCTGAGATCAAGACTATGATCAATGCATTCGGATGTGGATTTTCCGAAGGCTACGGTAATGACTTTGATATCACGAAGCTTCGTTATGACAAGATCGTAATCATGGCAGATGCGGATGTGGATGGTGCTCATATTTCCACTCTTTTGCTTACTTTATTCTATCGTTTTATGCCGGAACTGATTTATGAGGGACATGTTTACATTGCCATGCCGCCTCTTTATAAGGTTATGCCTAAGAAAGGTGCAGAAGAGTATCTGTACGACGATAAAGCACTGGAGAAATACCGCCGCAGCCATAAGCCGGGCAGCTTTACCCTCCAGAGATACAAAGGTCTTGGAGAAATGGATGCCCAGCAGCTGTGGGAGACCACGTTAAATCCGGAAACCAGAAGGATGAAGCGGGTGGAGATCGAGGATGCCCGTATGGCGTCCAGTGTGACAGAAATTCTGATGGGAAGTGACGTGCCGCCGAGAAAGGCATTTATTTATGAGCATGCTACAGACGCGGAGCTGGATATTTAAATAAATTAGCGGATATTTAGAGTGTTTGACCGAGGTACCCGGACTTATGAAAAATACATAGCTTTGCCTATGGTATGACAGTCCGGTTTAGAAAGGATAAAAAATATGGAAACAAAACAGGAGAATGTAATTGCCACGGATTATGCGGACGTGATGCAGAAATCCTATATTGATTATGCCATGAGCGTTATCATCTCCAGGGCACTTCCAGATGTACGTGACGGTCTGAAGCCGGTACAGAGAAGAACCCTGTATGATATGTATGAGCTTGGAATCCGTTACGACCGTCCTTACCGTAAGTGTGCCCGTATTGTTGGTGATACCATGGGTAAATATCATCCCCATGGCGACAGCTCCATTTACGAAGCTCTGGTGGTGATGGCACAGGATTTTAAGAAAGGCAAGATTCTGGTAGACGGACACGGTAATTTCGGCTCCATCGAGGGTGATGGTGCCGCTGCCATGCGATATACAGAGGCCAGACTGGAGAAGCTGACCCAGGAGGTTTTTCTGGCAGACCTTGACAAAAATGTAGTAGACTTTATGCCAAACTTTGATGAGACAGAAAAGGAGCCACAGGTGCTTCCTGTGAAAATTCCCAATCTTCTTGTAAATGGTGCAGACGGCATTGCAGTAGGTATGGCTACCAGCATTCCACCCCACAATCTTGGTGAGGTCGTGGACGCGGTAAAAGCCTATATTAAGAACAATGACATCAGTGTGAAAGGCCTTATGCGTTATCTGAAAGGCCCGGATTTCCCTACAGGGGGTCTGGTGGTAAATAAAGATGACCTTCTGAACATTTACGAGACCGGATCTGGCAAGCTTCGTCTCCGGGGCAAGGTGGAAGTAGAGAAACTGAAAGGTGGCCGCCAGCAGCTGGTGATCACGGAAATTCCTTATACCATGATCGGTGCCAACATCGGTAAATTCCTGAATGATGTGGCCTCTCTTGTGGAAACGAAGAAGACCACAGATATCGTGGATATTTCCAACCAGTCTTCTAAAGAGGGAATCCGCATTGTGCTGGAGCTGAAGCGGGATGCAGATGTAGAGAATCTTACCAATATGCTTTATAAGAAGACCAGGCTGGAGGATACCTTCGGAGTGAATATGCTGGCCGTTGCAGACGGACGCCCTGAGACCTTAAGCCTGAAGCAGATCATTGAGCATCATGTGGATTTTGTATTTGAAATAACCACACGTAAATATAAAACACTTCTTGGCAAAGAGCTGGAGAAAAAAGAAATCCAGGAAGGTCTGATAAAAGCCTGTGATGTTATTGACCTGATCATTGAAATCCTCCGGGGAAGCAAAAGCCGCGACCAGGTTAAGAAATGTCTGGTTGAGGGTGTGACAGAGGGGATTAAATTTAAGTCCAAAGCCAGCGAGAAAGCCGCTAAAAATCTGAAATTCACAGAAAATCAGGCAACTGCCATTCTGGAGATGCGCCTGTACCGTCTTATCGGACTGGAGATTGAGGCACTTCAGGCAGAGTATGACCAGACGATGAAAAACATTGCTTCTTATGAAGATATTCTGAATAACTATGATTCCATGTGTGAAGTAATCATCGAGGAATTAGACGGAATCAAGAAAGAATACAGCACAAAGAGAAAAACTGTGATCGAAAATGCAGAAGAAGCAGTATATGAAGAGAAGAAGATGGAAGAAACAGAAGTCTGCTTCCTTATGGACCGGTTCGGTTATATGCGTCTGATCGATAAGAATGCTTATGAGCGTAATAAAGAAGCTGCCCATGCAGAGAATAAATTTATATTTACCTGCATGAATACAGACAAAATCTGTATTTTTACCGATATAGGACGTATGCATTCTGTTAAAGTAGCAGATATTCCGCTGGTACGTTTCCGTGATAAAGGAACACCGGCTGATAATCTGAGCAATTACGACAGCAGCCAGGAGCAGATTCTTTATGTGGCACCAGTGGGACAGGTGAAACTGTCTACCCTTCTGTTTGTTACGAAGACTTCTATGTGTAAACTGGTCGCAGGAGCAGAGTTTGATGTTGCAAAGAGAACCATTGCCTCTACCAAGCTTGGGGAGGATGACCAGCTGATCTTCGTAGGTCCTGCTGATGAGATGGAACAGGTTGTTTTCCAGAGTCAGGGCGGTTATTTCCTCCGGATTCTGAAAACCGATGTTTCCACAATGAAGAAAACCTCTGTGGGAGTAAGAGGAATGAAGCTTGGAGCCGGGGATGTGCTGGAGCATGCTTATCTGATCGAGCCGCGGCAGGAATATACCATCCAGTATCATGACAAGCCATATGCGTTGAATAAAGTAAAGCTTGCGAAACGTGATACGAAAGGAACAAAGCCAAGGGTCTGATCAAATAAAGAACAAGGTTAAAAGAGTGCATAAACTGTGGGCGAAGAACACCAGATTTGGTTAAAAGCCCGTAAAATGGGCATTTTATAAGAAAAAGCCCTTGCAATTTAGAGATAAAGGTGTTAGAATGTAAGAAATCAGAACTTGTTGACAAAGGAGTGGGCGTGAGCCCACTCTTTTTGCTGATAATGATGGATAAGAAAGGCAGGTGGGAAAATGAGCAGAAAAGAAGAGTATGAACAGAAAGCAGAAGCAATGCTGGCTCCGATCGTAGAGGGCTATGGATTTGAACTGGTAGATGTAGAATATGTGAAGGAAGCAGGAACCTGGTACCTTCGTGGCTACATTGATAAACCAGGCGGAATCACAGTAAATGACTGTGAGGCAGTAAGCCGTGCTTTCAGCGATAAGCTGGATGAGGATGATTTCATCGAAGACAGCTACATTATGGAGATCAGCTCTCCAGGACTTGACAGACCGCTGAAGAAGGAAAAGGATTTTGCCAGAAGCATTGGGAAACTGGTAGAGATCAGAACCTACCGGCCAATCGAGAAACAGAAAGAATTTTGTGGTGAATTGACAGCATATGATAATAACAGTGTGACAATAGACGAAAAGGGTACATCCCGTACATTCGACAAGAAGGATATCGCACTGGTACGTCTGGCAATTGATTTTTAACAGGAATGAGCGATTAAACTGGGAAGCAAAAGGAGGAAATAAGAAAAATGAACAAGGAGTTAATGGGTGCTCTGGATGAACTGGAACGCGAGAAAAATATCAGCAAAGAAACTCTGCTGGATGCTATTGAGCAGTCCCTGATCCAGGCATACAAGAACCATTTTGGAAAAGCTGACAATGTACACGTTACCATCAACAGAGAAACTGGTGATTTCAGCGTATATGCAGACCGTAAGGTTGTAGAATTTGTGGAAGATCCTGCAGAGGAGATTTCCCTGGTAGAAGCGCAGAAGCAGAATACCAACGCTGAAATCGGTGATATCGTGAAGGTGCCGGTTCACTCTGATAAATTTGGCCGTATCGCCACACAGAATGCGAAGAACGTCATCCTTCAGAAAATCCGCGAGGAAGAGCGTAAGGTTCTGTTCGACCAGTATCATGGCAATGAGAAAGAGGTTGTTACCGGTATCGTACAGCGTGTTGTAGGCCATAATGTAAGCGTAAATCTTGGAAAAGCAGATGCCATCCTTGGTGAGAATGAGCAGGTGAAAGGGGAGACCTTCCAGCCTACAGAGCGAATCAAAGTATACATTCTTGAAGTTAAGGATACCCCGAAAGGACCACGTATCCTGGTTTCCAGAACACATCCAGGCCTTGTAAAACGTCTTTTTGAATCTGAGGTAGCCGAGGTTAAAGACGGAACCGTTGAGATCAAGAGCATTGCCCGTGAGGCTGGCTCCCGTACCAAGCTTGCTGTATGGAGCAATGATCCTGATGTAGATCCGGTTGGAGCATGTGTAGGTGTAAATGGAGCACGTGTCAGCGCAATCGTAAACGAGCTTCGCGGCGAGAAAATCGATATCATCAACTGGGATGAGAACCCTGCGATCCTTATTGAGAATGCTTTAAGCCCGGCGAAGGTTATCGCAGTTATGGCAGATCCGGATGAGAAGACAGCACTTGTTGTAGTTCCGGATTACCAGCTTTCCCTTGCAATCGGTAAAGAGGGACAGAATGCACGTCTTGCAGCACGTCTGACCGGATTTAAGATCGATATCAAGAGCGAGACCCAGGCAAGAGAGTCCGGTGACTTCTATGATTATGATGAGGATGAGGAATACTACGAGGACGACGAGTATGAGGAATCCTCTGAAGATGCTGCTTCCGAAGAAAATGCTGATTCTGAGGCAGAAGAAGCATCCGAAGGTGATGAGGCAGCTGCCGGTGAAGAGTCTGAAGAGACTGAGGATGCGGTAGAGAATGAAGACGAAGAATAAGATTCCCATGCGCCAGTGTACTGGCTGCAGAGAAATGAAGAATAAAAAAGAAATGATCAGGGTGCTAAAAACCGCAGAGGATGAGATCGTTCTGGATGCTACAGGCAAGAAGAACGGACGCGGGGCTTATATCTGCTTTAACCGTGAGTGCCTGGAAAAGGCAAGGAAGAATCACGGGCTGGAGCGTTCTTTGAAGGCAGCTATCCCGGATGAGGTTTATGAGAGCCTTGAGAAGGAGTTTGATAGGATTGAAGAACAATAAAGCATTATCCCTGATCGGACTGGCAACAAAGGCCGGTAAGACAGTCAGTGGGGAATTTTCCACTGAGAAATCTATTAAGACAGGCAAAGGATATCTGGCTATCGTAGCAGGGGATTCTTCCGAGAATACGAAGAAGAAATTCCGGAATATGTGTGAGTTTTATGAGGTGCCATTGTATGTCCTTTCCGATAAAGAGACATTAGGCCATGCAATGGGCAAAGAATTCCGTGCCAGTCTTGCAGTGCAGGATTATAATTTTGCAGAAGCAATCATGAAGGTACTGCAGGAAGACGGAAAAGAGTGCTAAAAGCATGGATGTTCAAGTTTGGCGAAGGGAGAATGGCATATGATACAGTCACATGACCCTGCCAAAGATAAAGTGAAGTTAAACAGAGAGAATAAGAATAATAAAGTGAAAAAAGTGATAGATACGGGAAAGGAGAAAGGAATAACATTGGAGACTCCTAAGACAGAAGAGCAGAAAGTGTCAGTAAAGAAAGAAGGCGACGGTGCAGAGGCACCGAAGAAGAAAAAGAATATTATCCGCGTATATCATGCGCAGAATGCAAGCGATGGCGGTAAAAGCAGAAAGAAACCCGCAGGAGAGAGAAAACCTCGTCCACAGGGAACACGTCCGGCAGCACAGCCGGCAGCTGCAAAAACAGAAGCTCCTGTAAAAGCAGAAGCACCAAAGACTGAGGCGCCAAAGGCTGAAACAGCTGCGAAAACACAGAGCGCACCGAAAGCACAGGCTCCAAAAACAGAAGCACCAAAAGCGGAGGCTCCTGTAAAGGCAGCACCAGCAGCACCTAAGGCAGAGCCTGCGAAAGCACAGCCGGCGCAGTCTGCACCGAAAGCAGAAGCACCAAAAGCTGACGCACCTGCAAGACCAGCTGCACAGCAGAACAGAAATGAAGGCCAGCAGCGCCAGGGTAATTTCCAGAATGGCGACAGAAATAATCAGGGCGGCCGTAATTTCCGCCAAGGTGAAGGCTGCGATAATAATCGTGACAACCGCAATGGAAACGGAAATGGCCCAAGATTCGGCCAGGGAAGACCACAGGGGGGAAATGGCAGCCAGGGTGGATTCCGTGGAAACAGAAATGGTGATGGACAGAACAGACCTGCAAGACAGGGAGATTCCCAGAACAGAGGACCGCGCCAGGGTGATGGTAACGGACGCGGCTTCCGTCAGGGCGAGGGTCGTGACAATAGAAATGGAAACGGAAATGGAAGCAGATTCGGCCAGGGAAGACCACAGGGCGGCCAGGGCCGTTTCGGTGGCAATAAAGACGGCGACAACCGTAATGAAGGCCGTTTCGGAGGACAGAAGTCCCAGGGACAGCGTTCCGGAGGAGCAAGAAGAAGCAGTGGATCAGACGCTATGTTCACACCAGAGCTGACCAAGACCTCCAAGGACAGCAAGCGTGAGCGTGACAGAGAGAATAAGAATAAGAAGAAAGATTTTGACAAGACATCAGGTGGCGGACACAGACCAAACCAGGGCGGCAGAAACCAGATGTCCAGAATCCCGAAAGCTCTTCAGAAACCAGCTCCACAGCAGAAACCAGAAGAGAAGAAGCCGGAGATCAAGGAGATCACAATTCCAGAGAAGCTTACAATCCGCGAGCTTGCTGAGGCTATGAAGATGCAGCCATCTGCAATCGTTAAGAAGCTGTTTATGGAAGGCCAGATGGTAACCGTAAACCACGAGATCGATTTCGAACAGGCAGAAGAGATCGCTCTTGGATTTGATATTATTGCAGAAAAAGAAGAAAAAGTAGATGTAATTGAGGAACTTCTGAAAGAGGAAGAGGAAGACGAGTCCACAATGGTGCCAAGACCACCTGTAGTCTGCGTTATGGGACACGTTGACCATGGTAAAACTTCCCTTCTGGATGCAATCCGTAAGACAAATGTAACAAGAGGCGAGGCTGGCGGAATCACACAGCACATTGGTGCTTACGTGGTAGATATCAATGGCCAGAAGATCACCTTCCTTGATACCCCTGGACATGAGGCGTTTACAGCCATGCGTATGCGTGGAGCGAACTCCACAGATATCGCTGTCCTTGTAGTTGCAGCTGATGATGGTGTAATGCCGCAGACTGTAGAGGCTATCAGCCATGCAAAAGCAGCCGGCGTAGAGATCATTGTTGCCATCAACAAGATCGATAAGCCAAGTGCAAATATCGAGCGTGTAAAACAGGAGCTTTCCGAGTATGAGCTGATCCCGGAAGACTGGGGCGGAACAACTCCGTTCGTACCGGTATCTGCAAAGACAGGCGAGGGTATTGATGACCTTCTTGAGATGATCCTGTTAACAGCAGAAGTTTCCGAGCTGAAGGCAAACCCGAACCGTTCCGCAAGAGGTCTTGTTATTGAGGCACAGCTGGATAAAGGAAAAGGACCGGTTGCTACCATCCTTGTACAGAAGGGTACCCTTCATGTGGGAGATTTCATCGCAGCCGGAGCATGCAATGGTAAAGTACGTGCCATGATGGATGATAAGGGACACCGTGTAAAACAGGCCGGACCATCTACTCCTGTAGAGATCCTTGGTCTTGGCGATGTGCCGAATGCAGGTGAAGTCCTTATGTCCTTCGAGAACGATAAAGAAGCTAAGAATTTTGCAGCAGCATTTGTTTCCGAGAATAAGAACCGTCTTCTTGAGGAAACAAAGGGCAAGCTTTCCCTGGATAATCTGTTTGACCAGATTCAGGCAAGCGATCTGAAAGAGCTTCCGATCATCGTCAAAGCTGATGTACAGGGTTCTGTAGAGGCAGTTAAGCAGAGTCTTGTAAAACTCTCCAATGAGGAAGTTGTGGTAAGAGTGATCCATGGTGGTGTTGGTGCCATCAATGAGTCTGATGTCAGCCTTGCTGCTACATCAAATGCGATTATCATCGGATTTAACGTTCGTCCGGATACCACAGCGAAACAGCTGGCAGAGCAGGAAGGCGTAGATCTTCGTCTGTACAGGGTTATCTACCAGGCAATCGAGGACGTGGAAGCTGCTATGAAGGGTATGCTGGATCCGGTATTCGAGGAGAAGGTTATCGGTCATGCAGAGGTTCGTCAGCTGTTCAAGGCTTCTGGTGTTGGAACCATCGCAGGAAGCTATGTGCTTGACGGTACCTTCCAGAGAGGCTGCAAGGTACGTATTTCCAGAGGTGAGGACCAGATTTATGAAGGCGAGCTGGCTTCCCTTAAGAGATTTAAGGATGATGTCAAAGAGGTTCGTGCAGGCTACGAGTGTGGTCTTGTATTCCAGGATTTCAATGATGTCAAAGAAGAAGACAAAGTAGAAGCATATATTATGGTAGAAGTGCCTCGCTAGAGTATGGCCGGGAAAGAATTCCTGCAAATGTAGTGTGCATTTTGCAGGAAGGATTCCTGAACCAGCTCTGGGTCGCAGACATTGGTTGGGGGCAAAATCAGTTGCTCCCAATTTTCTGTATCTATATAGGAGAGACTCAAAAATGAGAAAAAACAGCATTAAAAATACAAGGATCAATGCAGAAGTCCAGAAGGAACTGAGCAATATCATCCGTGGCGAGATCAAAGACCCGCGCATCCATCCAATGACATCGGTGATGGCTGTAGAGGTTGCTCCGGACCTTAAGACCTGCAAGGCATTTATCAGTGTGCTTGGCAGTGAGGAATCCAAGCAGTCCACCATTAAGGGTCTGAAAAGTGCGGAGGGCTATATCCGCCGCCAGCTTGCCAGGAACCTGAATCTTCGCAACACACCAGAGATTCGTTTTATTCTGGACGAATCCATTGAATACGGTGTGAATATGTCCAAGCTGATCGATGACGTGATCGAACATGATCACTCCAAAGAGGCTGAAAGCGAAGACGTAAACGGTCAGGAAATTGAAGCAACTGACGATGAACAATAGGACAGTTCTTAAGAATAATGAGGTGAAAAGGGAATGGAGAGAATCGAGGAAATTCTGGATGGTGTGAAAACCATGGGAATCGGAGGACATGTACGTCCTGACGGAGATTGTGTAGGTTCCTGTATGGCACTTTATCTGTATATGAAAACATGGTATCCCCAAATTAAAACAGACATATATCTGGAGAATCCGAAACCGGTATTCGGTCATATTGCCTGCATGGACGAAGTGCATTATGAAGCAGGGGAAACAAAAGAATATGATCTTTTTGTAACCTGTGATGTAAGTGCGCCAGACCGTCTGGCTGTAGCTGGTGAGCATTTCAAAAATGCGAAAAAGACAGTGTGCATCGATCATCATATCAGCAATCCGGGATTTGCGGATATCAATCACGTGTGCGGTGAGATCAGCTCTGCCAGTGAAGTTTTGTACAAGCTTCTTGACAAAGAGAAGATCAATCTGGACATAGCAACTGCTATTTATACCGGAATGATCCACGATACAGGTGTGTTCCAGTATTCCTCCACATCCCCGGACACCATGCGTATTGCCGGAGACCTGATGGAAAAAGGAGTTGATTTTTCAAATATCATAGACCAGTCTTTTTATCAGAAGAGTTATATCCAGAACCAGGTTATGGGCCGTGTGCTGGCAGAGAGCATTATGCTTCTTGATGGCAAATGTATTGTAGGCTATATGAAAATGAGAGACATGGATTTCTATGGTGTAAAACCAACTGACCTGGATGGCATCGTAAGCCAGCTCCGTCTGACAAAGGGTGTGGAAGTGGCAATGTTCATCTATGAGCATGAAAGCCAGGTGTTCAAGGTATCCCTGCGTTCCAATGGCGCTGTGGATGTAAGCAAAATCGCTTCCTATTTCGGCGGCGGTGGACATGTAAAAGCAGCAGGGTGTGATCTGGCCGGTTCCATGTATGATGTGATCAACAATATTTCAGAACAGATAGAAAAACAGCTTTTAGGACAGGAACAGTAATGGCAGAATATCAGGGAATTATTGTAATTCATAAAGAAAAAGGGTTCACATCCCATGATGTGGTTGCCAAGCTCCGGGGAATCCTTCACATGAAGAAAATCGGGCATACGGGTACACTTGACCCGGATGCCACAGGGGTCCTTCCTGTAGCACTTGGCAAAGGAACCAAGCTGGTAGATCTTCTTACAGATAAGGAGAAAACCTATGAAGCGGTTCTGCATCTGGGGATTACCACAGACACCCAGGATATGTCAGGAACCATTCTGGAAGAAAAAACAGTGGATATAACAGAGGATGAGGTAAGAGAAGCACTTGCCAGCTTTGTGGGTGAGCAGCTTCAGGTTCCGCCTATGTATTCCGCGCTGAAGGTGAATGGGAAAAAACTCTATGAGCTGGCCAGAGAAGGCAAGACGGTAGAGCGCAAAGCCCGCCCGGTCTGCTTCTATGAGATCGAGCCGCTGGAAATGAAGCTACCTCTGGTGAAAATAAGAGTTACCTGCAGCAAGGGAACCTATATCCGTACTTTATGTCACGATATTGGACAGAAGCTTGGCTGTGGGGGATGCATGGAGGAGCTGCTTCGTTCGAAGGTGGGACGGTATTCCCTTTCGGAAAGCCATACCTTAAGTGAAGTGGAGGCTGCTGTGGCAGATGGGACCATTTCCAGCATGATCTATCCGGTAGAACAGGTTCTTGCCGATTACCCTGCCCTTTATGCAGATTCCTACGGGGACAGGCTTTTACAGAATGGAAATCCGTTGTCTGACAATCTGGTAAGTCCCCAGCACAAAGAGGGCTGGGTGCGGATGTATGCCAGCGACGGAACTTTTACAGGTATTTTTCAATGGGACAAGGGGAAAAAGAAATACTATCCGATAAAAATGTTTTAATAATCGAACAGTAATGGATTTGACAGGAGAAAATATGGAATACCTGAAGATAGATGGTGAGTTTCCAAAGCTTGCCAACTGTGCAGTGACAATGGGAAAATTTGACGGGATTCATCGCGGTCACCAGAAGCTGGTAGAAAAGATCAAGGAGCGTAAGGCACTGGGGGAGCAGGCAGTTCTTTTTGCTATTGATGCTTCCAGCAATATGATCCTTACCAGCCAGGAGCGGGCTTCCCTTCTGGAAAGGCTTGGCGTGGATGCGCTGGTGGAGTGCCAGTTAAATGACAGAATCCGGCATATGAAGGCTGAGAATTTTATAAAAGAAATCCTGATGGGAGATCTTGGGGCATCCTATGTGGTAGTAGGCGAGGACAACCGTTTCGGCTATGAGCGGAAAGGAACGCCCCAGCTTTTAGGGGAATTTGGAGAAAAATATGGCTTTGATGTGGAAATTCTTTCGAAGGAAATGGATGGACGCAGGAAGATCAGCAGTACTTATATCCGGGAAGAATTAAAAAAAGGCAACATGGAAAAAGTTACTTCTCTTATGGGCCGTGACTATTTTGTAGAAGGCCAGGTGGTTCATGGCAGGGGAATGGGACACAAAGTGCTTCTGCCTACCACGAACATTGTGCCGCCGAAGACGAAAATTCTGCCGCCAAACGGGGTATATGTGACCAGCTCTTATTTTGGCGACAAGGTTTACCATGGAATTACCAATATCGGGTATAAGCCGACTGTCGGGGAGAGCTTTGTGGGAGTGGAAACTTACCTTTTTGACTGTGAGGAAGACCTTTACGGGGAAAATTGCAGGGTGGATTTCAAGAAGTTCCTGCGCCCGGAGAAAAAGTTCCCATCACTTGAGGCTTTGAAGAACAGACTGCTGGCTGATGCCGAAGATGGAAAAAAATATTTTGAAGGAAACTGAAAAAACAGTTTACAGAATCTGGCGGGTATGCTATACTAGGCAAGGTGTGAACAGGTTTATCCTGTTTTCCATATAAGAGAACAGCCCATATTCAGAGGTTGGAAACTCCGACCGTCTCTTAATATGCGGCGATTATGTCCCCACAGGATTACCTGCATGGGAGACCATTAAAATTTAAGGAGGAAATCAAGATGATTTCAAAAGAAAAGAAAGCAGCAATCATGAAAGAGTATGCAAGATGTGAGGGAGATACTGGTTCACCAGAGGTACAGGTAGCTGTTCTTACTGCAAGAATCCAGGAGCTTACAGCACATTTACAGAACAACCACAAGGATCATCATTCCAGACGTGGTCTGCTGAAAATGGTAGGTCAGAGACGTGGACTGTTAGCTTACTTAAAGAAAACAGACATCGAAAGATACCGTGTACTGATTGAGAAATTAGGATTAAGAAAATAATTAGTATGCGGAAGGGGGCGGATATCCATCCGCCCCCATTTTAAGATGCAAAAGCCATAACAGAGGCACTATTGTCCAGGCTGTGCTACAGCTGTGGGCGAGGATTTCCGAGACTTCTGAAAAGGACATTTGAGGACTGGTGTAAAGTGTTTGGAAACTGGATGTAATATTCAAGTGCTTTTTTCAGTCGTTTCGGACTTCTGTTCTGGCGAAACCAAAAGAGTGCTGCAGATCTGGTGTATGCCATCTGGAAAGCAGCCTCCAGAAACAAGATTTCATATTAAAAAGGAGAAAAAACATGTACAAAAGTTATTCCATGGAATTAGCTGGAAGAACACTTACCGTAGATATCGGACGTGTTGCGAAACAGGCAAACGGCGCAGCACTTATGCATTATGGTGACACTACTGTACTTGCTACAGCAACTGCATCCAAAGAGCCAAGAGAGGGAATCGACTTTTTCCCGTTAAGTGTTGAATATGAAGAGAAAATGTACGCCGTAGGCAAGATCCCAGGCGGTTTCAATAAGAGAGAAGGAAAGGCAAGCGAGCATGCGATCCTTACTTCCCGTGTTATCGACAGACCGATGCGTCCTCTGTTCCCGAAGGATTACAGAAATGACGTGACATTGGTAGATATGGTTATGTCAGTTGACCCAGAGTGCAATCCGGAGATCCCGGCTATGCTTGGTTCTTCCCTTGCTACCTGCATTTCTGATATTCCGTTTGATGGCCCATGTGCAACCACACAGATCGGTCTGATTGATGGAGAGTTTATTGTGAATCCTACACTGGCTCAGAAGGATGTTTCCGACCTTCAGCTGACAGTCGCTTCCACAAGAGACAAAGTTATCATGATCGAGGCTGGTGCCAACGAGGTTCCAGAAGATCAGATGATCGAAGCTATCTACAAGGCACATGAAGTAAACCAGGAGATCATCAAATTCTTTGACCAGATCATTGCAGAGTGCGGCAAAGAGAAACACAGCTATGAATCCTGTGCAGTTCCGCAGGAGCTGTTTGATGCCATCAAGGAGATCGTTCCTCTGGAAGAGATGGAGGTCGCAGTATTCTCTGATGACAAGCAGACAAGAGAGAATAACATTGCCCAGATCACAGATAAGCTGAAAGAGGCTTTCGCAGACAAAGAAGAGTGGTTGGCAGTTCTTGGTGAGGCTGTTTACCAGTATCAGAAGAAGACTGTCCGTAAGATGATCCTGAAAGACCACAAGCGTCCAGATGGCCGTGCGATCACACAGATCCGTCCACTGGCAGCAGAGGTTGACATCATCCCGAGAGTACATGGCTCCGCTATGTTTACCCGTGGACAGACACAGATCTGTACCATCACTACTCTGGCACCTCTTGCAGAGGCTCAGAGAATCGATGGACTTGACGAGTTTGAGACAAGCAAGCGATATATGCACCACTACAACTTCCCGTCCTACTCTGTAGGTGAGACAAAGCCATCCAGAGGACCGGGACGTCGTGAGATCGGTCATGGAGCGCTTGCTGAGAGAGCTCTTGTACCGGTACTTCCAAGTGTAGAAGAGTTCCCATATGCAATCCGTACTGTATCCGAGACTTTTGAGTCCAACGGATCTACTTCCCAGGCTAGTATCTGTGCATCCACCATGTCCCTTGAGGCTGCTGGTGTACCGATCAAGAAACCGGTTGCAGGTATTTCCTGTGGTCTGGTTACAGGCGACACAGATGACGATTATATCGTTCTTACCGATATCCAGGGACTTGAGGACTTCTTCGGCGATATGGACTTCAAGGTTGCCGGAACCCATGACGGTATCACAGCAATCCAGATGGATATCAAGATCCACGGTCTTACAAGACAGATCGTAGAGGAAGCAATCAGACGTACCAAGGAAGCCAGAGAGTACATTCTGAATGAGGTTATTGAGAAATGTATCCCTGCACCACGTACAACTGTTGGAAAATATGCTCCGAAGATCATCCAGATTCAGATCGATCCTCAGAAGATCGGTGATGTAGTAGGTCAGAGAGGTAAGACCATCAATACCATTATTGAGCGTACAGGTGTTAAGATCGACATCACAGATGAAGGTGCTGTATCTATTTGCGGTGTAGATGACAAGAATATGCAGGAAGCAAAGCGTATGGTTGAGATCATCGCTTCTGATTTCGAGCAGGGACAGATTCTGACCGGACAGGTTGTAAGCATTAAGGAGTTCGGCGCATTCGTTGAATTCGCACCTGGCAAAGAGGGAATGGTTCACATTTCCAAGATTTGCAAGGAGAGAATCAACCGCGTAGAGGACGTTCTTACACTTGGTGATAAAGTAACCGTTATCTGTCTTGGAAAAGACAAGATGGGCAGAATGAGCTTCAGCATCAAGGATGTTCCAGCTGAGGCATAAATCTCCAGACTGCAGGGCAGATTCCAAGGCAGCCTGGCTTTGGATAGATAGAAAAGCAGTTTTAGAACGTGTTTTAAACACGCTCTAGTTTCATAAGAATTTCAGAGTGCCGGACAGAAATGCCCGGCATTCTTTGCATCTTATTGCGAAATAGTTGAATAGCAAGATAATGTATAAATATATTATTGCAATATGTGTGGGAAGAACATGAATTAAAACAGTGTTAAAATTGAGGATAAAAAACAATGAAAAGAATAGCAAAATTTCACAAAGTAAGTAAAGAACGTTTTGTAGCAGACTGGATGGATACATTTGAGGGTGTAACTGCTGAAGAAACAGAAGAAATATATGAAAGCATCCGCCTTCCAAGAAGAGCCACAGCGGGAAGCGCAGGGTATGATTTCTTTTCCCCGGCAGATTTTACCATACAGCCTGGCCAGACTCTTAAGATTCCTACCGGTATCCGCGTAGAAATGGATCAGGAGTGGGTATTGAAATGCTATCCCAGAAGTGGTCTTGGCTTCAAATTCCGTCTGCAGCTGAATAATACCGTTGGAATCATCGACAGCGACTATTTCTATTCTGACAATGAAGGACATATTTTTGCCAAGCTCACCAATGACACCAATGAGAATAAAGTAGTGGAATTAAAGGCAGATACCGGCTTTATGCAGGGAATTTTCGTAGAATATGGAATCACAGTGGATGATGACGTGACAGATGTAAGAAATGGTGGTTTTGGAAGCACCACGAAGTAAGCAGAAACCTTACTTGATAAATTGTATATTTAAAACGAACTTAAAAAAGTAAGGTAGTATATTGATTTCAGAATTTGCATATGCTATAATGCCAATAGGCAAAATGATGAAATGTATTCATAAGCAATGCAGCAAAAGCCCCGGAGTTCGCACCTCCGGGGCTTTTTGTCCGTTTTGGCAGGGTGGATTATGCCCTAGGCTGACTACCAGCTGCTATTTTCCGTCCAGCCATTTGCAAATATAGTAGGCAACTATACTTGCCGAGACAGAAAGCATAAATGATGAAATTGAATTCATAAGCACTGCACCCCCTTTCTGTACCTGTCTAGGGGTGGTAGCTTTTAAATTATATCATAACTTAGAATAAATTGAAATATAGTATAGTTTTGAGAATAGAAAAATTTTAGTTATTTCCGTTATTCTAACGGTTCGCCAGCTTCTTCAGCCTCGCGGGCGTTCTGAAGAACGGTATCAAATGCGATAGCAGCTTTATTGTATTCCTCGTCACTCTCGATGTTAGAAAGCATCGGCGCACCCTCGGGGGTACGGGCGAAAGCATACAGATAAACCTCACCGTCATGGTTCTGGCCCTCTTCATCAAGTGGAAGAAGAGCGATATACTCCTTGGCATCTACCGGGAAAATGGTAAGGATGGCACATTCTACCTCGGTATCATCCTCCATGGTAAGGGTGATGGTGCTGTGCTGGGAAGCGTCTGTGCTGCATCCGCCACATGTGGAGCAGTCAGAACCACCGCAGGATGAGCTGCTTCCACAGCTGCTACAGGAATTGTTCATATCGAAATCACTCATTGTAAGTACCTCACTTTAGTTAATTTTGTATTCTGAATAATAGTTTGATTGTACCAGAAAAATAAGGTTTTGTGAATAGGAAAATCTGTGTTATAATGGAGAAAGTGTTAGAATATAAGTTTTGTTCACTGAAAATAACAGGTAAATAATGTGAACAGCGATAAGATCATATACAGATTGGAGAAGAACATGAAGCTTGTATCATGGAATGTAAATGGAATCCGCGCATGTATCACCAAAGGCTTTGAAGAAAGCTTTGCGAAGTTAGATGCGGATATTTTCTGTCTGCAGGAGACGAAATGCCAGGAGAACCAGGTGAAGCTGGAGCTGCCAGGCTATTATCAGTATTGGAATTACGCCAATCGTAAGGGCTATTCCGGCACAGCTGTGTTTACAAAGAAAGAACCGATATCCGTATCTTATGGACTTGGAATAGAAGAACATGACAAAGAAGGCCGTGTGATCACTGCTGAGATGGATGATTTTTACCTGGTTACCGTATATACACCCAATTCCCAGTCAGAGCTTCGCAGACTGGAATACCGTATGGAATGGGAAAAGGATTTCCTGGCTTATCTTCTGAAATTACAGGAGAAGAAGCCTGTGATCTGCTGTGGGGATATGAATGTGGCCCATCAGGAAATCGACCTTAAGAATCCTAAGACCAATCGCATGAATGCAGGCTTTACGGATGAGGAGCGTGCTTGCTTTACCAAGGTGCTGGAGGCAGGATTTATTGATACGTTCCGTTATTTTTACCCGGATCTTGAGGGTGCCTATTCCTGGTGGTCCTACCGGTTTAAGGCAAGAGAGAAGAATGCAGGATGGAGAATTGATTATTTCCTTACGTCCCCATCTTTGAAAGAGAAGCTGGAGGATGCGAAAATTCATAGTGATATCATGGGCTCGGACCATTGCCCGGTAGAATTGGATCTGAAATTGTAACCGGCTCTGAACAGTTACCTGAAATTTTAGATTCTGCAGCTGCAGGGAAAGAAAGTGCTATGATGACATTCAGATAAAGACAGGAGGGCATAAACGTGGCAATACCGGGAAATAAGAGCGTGACCGTGCTGCCTGGCTATCCCCTTTTACTTGGGGCGAACCAGATGGCAGACGGATATAATTTTGCAGTGGAAGTACAGGAAGACGCAGAGGTTTTTCTGCTTCTTTACAGGAAAAAGGGAAAGGAGCCGTTTTACGAGCTTCTCCTGGATGAAAAATACCGGACAGGACGGATTTTCTCTGTCTTTTTGAAGAGATTAAATGTGACCAACCTGGAATATAATTTCCGGATCAACGGGGAAACCTACCTGGATCCCTGCGCCAGCAGAATCAGTGGCAGAGAGAGTTTCGGGGCTTCCTGGGATACCGATCCCCATAAAGTGCGTTGTGGTTTCTGGTCCGGGGAAAATTATGATTGGGAAGATGAAAAAGCACCGGAAACCAGTTTCGGAGATATGCTTCTTTACAAGCTTCATGTGCGCGGCTATACCAGACAGATGAAATTACCGGCTGGCATGCGTGGAACCTTCCAGGGCCTGACCAGGATGCTTCCTTATTGGAAAGAGCTTGGAATCAATACTGTGGAGCTTATGCCGGCATATGAATTTATGGAAGTCAGCCGACCAAAGGAGCCGGATGGCATGGTGTCCCAGAAGGGCAAAAAAGACGAGATAAACTACTGGGGCTACGGAAATGGATATTATTTTGCCCCAAAGAGTTCTTATTGCGCCACCAGAGATCCGCACAGGGAGTTCTGCGATATGGTCAAGGCGTTCCATAGAGCAGGGATTGGCTGTATTATGGAAATGTATTTCCCGGCAGAGGTGAACCCGTTGATGGCGCTTCGTGCGCTGCAATTCTGGAAGCAGAACTATCATGTGGATGGATTCCATGTGGTAGGCGCCGGAGCTCCTCTTGACCTGATTCTGAAGGATGGCCTGCTGGCTGGGACGAAGATCCTGGCAGAAGGAATGGATACGGCAGCTTTGTATAAGGATCATAAGCAGGGAAAACGCAATTTTGCAGAGTACAATCTGGGCTTTTTGCAGGATATGCGCAGATTCTTAAAAAGTGACGAAGATATGGTGCCAGCGGTGCAGTACCGTCTCCGTCATAACCCAGATGACCATGGCGTGATCAATTATATTACCTGCCAGGACGGATTCACCCTGAACGATCTTGTTTCCTATAATTATAAGCATAATGAGGCAAACGGGGAGGGGAATAACGATGGCTGCAGCTATAATTATTCCTGGAACTGTGGCATAGAAGGACCAAGCCGGAAGCAGTGGATCCGTCAGATGCGGGAACGGCAGATGCGGGCAGCTTTTGCCATGATGCTGTTTTCCCAGGGAGTGCCCATGATCTACGGCGGTGATGAGATCGGAAATTCCCAGGAGGGCAATAACAATGCTTACTGTCAGGACAATCCCATTGGATGGACCGACTGGCGTGGGCTTAAGAAAAATGCCAGCCTTTTCACCTTTGTGAAAAAAGCGATCGCACTTAGAAAGAAACATCCGGTGTTGCACATGAATGAGAGCGTGAAAGAGTCGGATCATCTGGGAAAAGGCTTTCCGGATCTGTCTTTCCACGGGGAACGGGCTTGGTTCTGTAATACAGAAAATACCAGCCGTATGATCGGTATGATGCTGTGTGGGGAATATGAACAAAAACCAGATGAAAAAGAAGACGATTTCCTTTATATTGGCTTTAATTTCCATTGGGAAATCCGTGGCATGGCACTTCCTACTCTTCCAGGGGAAATGGAGTGGAAGAAAGTGATGGATACCGGTGATCTTACCTGTGATGGATTTTATGGCGAGGAAGGCCTTGTTTATGAAAGAACTGTGGAAGTGGGACCGCGTACTGTGGTGGTGCTCCAGGGCGTGAAGAGGCCAATGCCTAAGAAGCATAATAAGGGGAAGACAATACCCGGACAGGAAAATACTGGGGGAGAAAGTTTGGAAAAGAAGAATGTGGCCGGGCTGGAAAAAAATGAATCTGGTGAAAAAAGAGCATCAGAGGCGGCAGAAGCGGAACTGATAGAAGCAGAACTGGAAAAAACAGAGCCAGTAGAAACAGAACTGGTGGAAATAGAATCGGCAAAAACAGAGTATAAAGAAAAGGAGGCAGACTGATGATGCATCCATGGCTTCACTTTAAGACCATTACCAAACACAAGCTTATGGTCATGAGATACTGCTTCCGGATCGGACTTTATAAGCAGGGACTGCTCCATGACCTTTCCAAATATTCCCCTTCCGAATTCCTGGTGGGGTGTAAATATTATCAGGGAAACAGAAGTCCGAATAATGCAGAGCGTGAGGATATCGGGGTATCTACTGCCTGGCTGCATCATAAGGGCCGCAATAAGCATCATTATGAACACTGGGTGGATTATGCCATCAATGATCCGGAGCATGTGATCATGGGGGCGAAAATGCCTCGCAAGTATGTGGCAGAGATGGTAATGGACCGGATCAGTGCTTCCCGGACGTATCTGGGGGACGCTTATGACCATCACCAACCCCTGGAATATTTCCTGAAAAGCAAGCCCAAGCTGTGGTTTGTCCATCCCCAGACCAAGAAGGAGCTGGAAGGACTGCTGCGTATCCTGAATGACAAGGGAGAAGAGAAGGCTTTGTGGTATATTAAGAATGTTTACCTGAAAAAGGGAAAATAGTGGAACAAAATAAGTACCATAAAAATAAGAGTGCAAAATGAGTAGTAAAAAAATAAGTAGTATAAAATAGGGAGTACAAAAATAAGTAGCATAAAAAAATAGGAACATAAAAATAAGTGATACAAAAAATAGAATAAGACTTGCGCTTTCATACTCTTCTGTGGTAAAGTATTAAATATGCTATTGCCTGTAAGAAACGGCCACAGGCAGTGAAGGCAATAATGTTATTGCAACAGAGGAGGAGAGAAAATTGAGTGGTACAACTGTAATAATTCTGATTGCTTTTGTGTTCTATCTCGCCATGATGATCGTCATTGGCGCGGTTTACATGAAAAAGACCTCCAGCTCAGAGGATTACTTCCTTGGAGGAAGAGGACTGAACGGATGGGTGGCAGCACTTTCCGCACAGGCTTCTGATATGAGCGGATGGCTTCTGATGGGACTCCCCGGAGCTATTTATTCCTTTGGATCCGGACAGATCTGGATCGCTGTGGGATTGTTTATCGGTACAGTTCTGAACTGGGTCTGTATTTCCGGAAGACTCCGTAAATATACCATAGTAGCCAATAATTCCATGACGATCCCGGCATTCTTTGAGAACCGTTACCGTGATAAGAAAAAGATCCTGCTTCTGATTTCATCTGTAGTGATCGTAATCTTTTTCCTGGTTTACACCGCGTCTGCACTGGCAGCGGGCGGTAAGCTGTTTAATACGGTATTTGGACTTGACTATCATGTGGCTCTGGCTATCGGAGCAGCTGTTATTCTCTGCTACACCTTTATGGGTGGATTTATGGCAGTCTGTGTAACCGACTTCGTACAGGGAACGTTGATGCTGGTAGGACTTCTTGTAGTGCCGCTGGTAGCATATTTCCTGCTTCCGGGCAATTTAAGCGACCTGATCACACAGAGTGGTGTTACAGGCGGGGCAAGTGCTTATCTGAATCCATTTATGAATGGAGACAGACCGTATACCTTTGTGGAAATCTTTTCCCAGCTGGCATGGGGCTTTGGATATTGTGGAATGCCTCACGTGCTGGTAAGATTCATGGCAGTAAAAAATGAGAAGGAACTGAAGAAATCCTGGGCAATCGCAATCGTGTGGGATCTTCTTTCCCTGACAGCTGCATTTGCCATTGCCGTGATTGGAAGAGCATATCTGCTTCCTACCATTCTGGGAGAGAACGGAGCTGCTTCTTCTGAGAGCGTATTTATCGAAATGATCCGTAAAGTATTTACTTCAGAACTGGCTCTGCCATTTATCGGCGGACTGTTCCTTTGCGGAATCCTGGCAGCGATTATGTCCACGGCAGATTCCCAGCTTCTGGTTACAGCTTCCGCAGTATCTGAGGACCTGTATCACAGCTTTATCAAGAAGGATGCAGATTCCAAGGAAATCCTGAAAGTAAGCCGTATCACCGTTATTGTGATCGCTGTGATCGCATTTATTATCGCATGGAATCCGGACAGCAGTATTATGGGACTGGTTTCCAATGCATGGGCAGGACTTGGCTCTGCATTTGGTCCTATTGTGGTAATGTCCCTGTTCTGGAGAAGAACCAATCTGCCTGGTGCTATTGCCGGCATGGTGACTGGCGGACTTACCGTAATCATCTGGGACTACATCCCGTTAGTGGGCGGACAGACACTTGGAACCTATACAGGACTTTATTCTCTGGCAGTCGGCTTCCTGCTCAGCCTGGTGATGATCGTAATCGTCAGCCTTCTGACTAAGAAACCATCTAAAGAAATCACAGATGAGTTCGACAAAGTAGCTACGAAGTAAATCTTGTAAAAGTGAGCTCTACAAATATAAAAGTTTTATAAAAAAGGTAGTCCTTCTGTGGAAAGGGCTACCTTTTTTTCTGAAAATTTGTTATAATAATACCATCTTTAGCTGGGAATAGAAGACGCTTTCCCATAAGTGTCTGGCAGAATAGGACGTGAATCTGCAATTCCCGAAACAGAAAGGGGCAACACAAGATGAAGAAATATGATTATTTGATCGTAGGAGCCGGGCTTTTTGGAGCTGTATTTGCCCATGAGGCCACCAAGAAGGGCAAGACCTGCCTGGTAATCGATAAGCGTGACCACATCGGCGGTAACATTTACACAGAGGAAATAGAAGGCATCCAGGTACACAAGTATGGTGCACATATTTTCCATACATCGAAGAAAGAAATCTGGGATTACGTGAACCAGTTTACAGAATTTAACCATTTCGTGAATTCACCCATCGCTGTGTACAAGGACGAACTGTATAACCTTCCATTTAATATGAATACCTTCCATCAGCTCTGGGGAGTTAAGACACCGGCACAGGCCAAGGCGAAGATTCAGGAGCAGATCAGCCGTATGCACATCACCCATCCGAAGAACCTGGAGGAGCAGGCTCTGGCGCTGGTGGGACAGGATGTATATGAGAAGCTGGTAGAGGGTTACACCAGGAAGCAGTGGGGAAGAGAGTGTAAGGATCTTCCGTCCTTTATCATTAAGAGACTTCCACTTCGTTATACCTATGATAATAACTATTTCAAGGATCCATATCAGGGTATCCCGAAGGGCGGTTACACCCGCATTATCAAGAAGCTTCTGGAGGGCGTACAGGTCTGCCTGAAGACGGATTTCTTTGCCAACAGAGAGGAGCTGACTTCTCAGGCAGATAAGATCCTGTTTACCGGTATGATCGACGAATTCTATGATTACTGCTACGGAGAGTTGGAATACCGTTCCCTGCGCTTCGAGACAGAGGTGCTGGATATGGGCAATTATCAGGGAAATGCGGTTGTGAACTATACAGATTATGAAGTGCCATATACCCGTATTATCGAGCATAAGCACTTTGAATTCGGCACTCAGCCGAAGACGGTTATCACAAGAGAATATCCGGCTGCATGGGAGAAGGGCAAAGAGCCTTATTACCCGATCAATGATCCGAAGAATGACGAGCTCTTCGACAAATATGAGCGCCGCGCATTAGAGGAGAAGAACGTTCTTTTTGGCGGACGTCTTGGCATGTACCGCTACATGGATATGGATAAAGTTATTGAGGAAGCTCTTAACATGGCTGAGACAGAGCTGACCTACGAAGAGGCATAAAGGAGAAAAAATATGGATACCCCAACGATTACACAATACTACAGAGAAGCGGACCCGGCCAAGCGTCTGGCGCTTTTGAACATGTCCATCGAGGCAGGAGAGGAGCCAGAACTGAACCAGATCCGTAAGGAGCTTTGGGACATCCGTTACCAGGATCCGTCAGAGCTGGGCGGGGATACCCGGGCAGACGGATTTATCGCACTTTGGATGCTGATGGAGTTTAACAGAGACAGCGGCAAGCGTTTCCTGGGTGTCCGTGGCGGCCGTAAGGAAATCCTGAAACAGCTGGATAAGATGAAATTCCAGGAAATCAGGGCCAAAGGCAAGGATTACGAGGATCTTCTTTACCGGGAGTGCTGCCATATGGTGAAGACCTATATGGAGCTTAGCGAGTCCGATAAGGCTTATAACAGTACCCTGTTTGGCATCCTGAAGATGAGCAGCGAGCAGGCGAAGGATAAGCTGAAAGCCGACATTTACCACACCGCAGTAGAGCTTCCACAGACACTGAAGCTGGAAGAAGAGCTTGGAATCGTCACCCGCGCCGCCCGGGAAATGTACGAATTGCATTTTCCAGGAGAGGGAAGCCTGGGTGCAGACCGTTAAAATGATACCTGATTTAAATTAGACGGTATCATAAAAATGCCAGGCTTAAAATAAGCCTGACATAAATTAGAATTTTATATTGTAGATTTCTTAATACCGCAGCAGTCTCCGGATCTGGAGCTGGCTGCGGTATTTATTATGCAGTTCCAGTTTCAGAGCCTTTTCACAGGCATCCAGGATCTCATCATAATAAGTAAACTGATAAATATTTCCTGCAATCTGCACGCAATTATACCTCTGCAAAGAAGTACTGATCTGCTCCATGGAAAACTGGAAATCAAGCTTCGCCTGCAGCATTCGCATTAAGGTAAAGGAAACAAACCCGATCACGAAATGGGCGTTGATCTTATCGGGCGTCCAGGTGAAAGTAGCAGTAGAGTCGTACTGGCTTTTGGAATCCCGGAAAATCCTCTCCATGTGGCGAAGTCCGCTGAAAAGGCGGTAAGGAGTAAGATTATCCGCCTCCAGGTTATTCGTAGCGATAGCGGTATATCCGTCCAGCTTCAACCCGGTACGTCGTCCGGAAGACTCCCTGGCAAGGCGCTGCTGTCTGGCCTGAAGCTCATGATAGTAAACGAATTGTTTTTCCCTTTCTTCAAAAATCCTCTCTTTATAAAGAAGTGGGATGGTCTGATATTTTTCGTTCAAAACCTTCATTTCCTGATACCCATCCTTCAGAACCCAATCCTTGAATTCTGCATTGGAAGTGTGTACAGGCAGACCATAAATATATCCATCTGCTGGAATCCCATTACAAATGAAAGGTTCCTCCTCCGGACGTGCAGGCGCAGTATTGTAAAAATGAGTCTTAGGATTATCCCTCTTTAGTCGCTTCACAGCATTGAAAACAGATTGGTTCAACATAATACCACTGGTAGACAAGTCATACGCAATGGGGATTCCGTTCCTGTCCGTGAGAAGATCCAGGTGAAGGGTGGAATCTGTACGTCTGGCATTAGGCTGTGAATCAGAAGGCATGCTTCCTGGAATGGAAAAATTATAGTCTGTGTGGTCCAAAAAGGTAGAAGCGGCATCTCTGGAAAGGATGCTGCTGGAATGCTCATAAATCCACTTCTGCAGATCTTTTTGAAATCTTACCATAATATTCAAAGCAGAATCCAGGTCTTCTTCTGAGATGCTACCTGGCTCTTCGAAATAGAGCCCTTTTTCAATCGCTTCATTCCAGGTACAGCTTGGGTAAAGAATACGGGAAATAACAATATATCGAAAAATCTCTTCTATATTATAGGTAAGAGAAAGATTCCAGGTCTTGGTACGCCAGAAAATATCCAGCTGCAGTTCCTTGTAAAGATACTTCAGAACACCATAACCCACATTTTTTAGAGAGTGCTCTCCTGGTGAGAGAGTAGCAGTAAGGTCAACATATACCACAGAGTTCTTCTTATCTTCACGCTCCTGGTTCATATCCGAGACCACCTTCTCAAAATGGCTGATAGGATCCGGATAATCTTTCTTCAAATCTTCCAGATACCCCAGCCCCATAATAGTCTTCTGACGGGTGGCTTTCTTCTCTTTGTCATAGTAGGATTCGGTGATGGCAAGGTAAGTTCCCTTTGCCTTAGGAGTCTTTTTCAGAAACATAGGGTGTCCTCCTGTATGGTTTTATCATTTGAAAATGAAGATGCTGCTTATTCTTTGTTTGTCAATTGCATAAGCACATTGGTTTTCTGGCACTCATTATACCACGAGAAAAACCGTACATCAAGATACACCATGAGAAAATACGAAAAACAGAGCGAATATAGTTTAGAAAATAGGAACTGAAATTGTGCAAAACGCTGAAAATTGGATGGAGAGAAATGAAGTAAAAATGTGGTTTTTTGTATGGTGAAAGGAGAAAAAATGAGAAAATGTGTGCTTTTTTCAATAAAAAATCGAAAAAATAGCAAGTACACTAAAATACACACTATAAAAACACGAAAATAAGGGACGGTTAGTGCCCGATTCCTTAGTAAAACAGCAGAAAACAGGGATTTTTTTAAGCAACCTCAAATATTGCCCCTTTAAAAACTGTGTGATATGATGATGAAAACGGGTTTTTGGGCACTTCTGCCTGTAAAGCCACACTCAAAGCTTAATGAAAAAGGAAAACTCGATCATTAAAAAGGAGGACGTAACCATGAAAAAGAAATCGAGGCTGAAATCATTTTTTGCCATACTTCTGGCGATATCTATGGTATTCCAGCAGTCCAGTCTGACTGTTCTGGCAACCGACGATACCTACGCTGAGGACGTGACTGCAACACCAACCCCGTCTGAAAGCGAAGCAGAAGAATATACAGAGGAGGAAGCAGAACCGGAAGCCGAAGAGCCGGTTGCTGAGGAACCAGAAGAACCTCAGGAAGAACCGGAAACTCCTGCAGAAGAGCCTGCCCAGGAGCCGACAGAAGCTCCAGCTGAGCAGCCTACAGAAGCTCCAGCTGAGCAGCCTACAGAAGCACCTGCAGCAGAGCCGACAGAGGCACCAGCAACAGAAGTAACCGAAGCTCCCGCAGCACCGGAAGTAACCGATACACCGGCTGCAGAGGCAACTGCAACTCCTGTTCCGGAAGTAAGCGCAGTGCCAAGCGAGACACCGACACCTACTCCCACAGAAGCACCGAAGACTTCTTTCAGATACGAAGACAGTCGTGTAGTGATCACAGCAATTGCTCCGGAAGATGCAAACCTTCCACAGAATGCAGAAATCAAAGCTGACTACATTGCACCTGGCACCGACCGTTACAATGCAGCTGTAGCCGCATTCAACAGCCAGCTGAGCAGCCAGTTAGGACTGAACGCTAAAAACACTACAGCAGAGTATGTACTCTATGATGTATATTTCCTGACCGCCGACGGAAAACGGATTGAGCCAGAAAGCGGAAACGTAAAAGTAGATATGAGCTTCAAACAGATTCAGGAAAGCACTGTTGATGGTGACGTCGTAAATAAAGACGTTGTCCATCTCGACAACGAAGGTCAGGCAGAAGTCGTAACCGAGTACATAAACACAAACGCAGACGGCGAGATCACTTCTATGGGATTTACTCAGGATAGTTTTTCGATTGTGGGTGGTGTGACGACTTATGGGGCTCCATCAACAGGAGAAGAAAATAATTCGGGTAAAGAAGCTAAGTTGACAGATTTGGTGAAAGCTGGAGGTCTTACAGTATCAGCAACATCAAGTGTTGAAAACGTGAATCGAAAAGGTACATTAGAGTTTGCTTTCTCATATGTAATTGATGATGATAAGCTGGATACTGCAAAAAATAATCCTACATGGGTTTACGATATAAGCAGCCTCTTAAGCTCTGCTGAAGGTGGAGTGTTTAGTTCTATTGTTGAGGATAGTGTAGGCATAATTTATGACGGAAACACAAATGCAGGAACTTATAAAGTTAAGAATGGAAAAGTATATTTATACATAGATTCAAGCTATATACAAAATCACACCTCTGATGTCAAAGGAACATTTTTGCTTAATTGCAGTTTCGATTCTTCTGTAATTAAGACTGATTCAGAAAAAGAAATAGAATTTCCGGGTATAACCGATAAAACAGTTGTCAAATTTGAAGAAGTAAAAACAGAAACTTCTAAGAAGGTACAAGGACAACAAGCTGATGATGGAAGAGTTGTATGGTCTGCTGATGGAAAACTTAATTATGAAATAACATTTAAAGCAAATGCCGATCTTGACAAGCTTGTACTTACAGATACTTTAGGAGCAGGACAAGAAATTGTTGGCGGCAAGATTAAAATTAATGATAATATTGAGGTGCCAGTAACTGTAAAAAATGGAGTCTTTACAGTAGATGTGAAAGCAGCTTTAGGAAAAGAAATAAAAGCTGGAGATTATTATAAAGTTACTTATCAGACTACAGTAGAGAACACTGGTTGGAACAGTGAGATTACCAATAAAGCTTCTTGGAACTGGGAGGGCACAAAAAATACTCCAGAAGATGAAACAAAAATTACTGTAAAAAGAGATGTGACTCAAAAAACAGTAACGAAATCTGAAACAACCAAAGAGGATGGGACAAAAGATACTGTATTTACGTATACAATTACAGTTGGCGATGGTGTAACAGATTTAAATGGTTACAGACTTATAGATAAAATGTCAAAAAATCAGAAATATGTAGAAGGGTCATTTAGTGTGACACCTGAATTACCTGGTTTGACACCCATACCGCCAACTGATTTTTCAAGTGATGATAATCAGCAGCATACTTTTTTGAATTATACGTTTAGTAAATCAACAACAAGTAAATATACGATTACGTATAAAACAACAACGGAGGGAACAGATCTATCGGGTTGGCATAATGTAAAAAATGATATTGAAACATTGCCACCAGGAGAAAATGATGGAAATAAAGACTCAACATATGAATCAGTTGATTATGGAAGTAAATCTAAGGCAGAAATAGAGAAAAAGTTTGAAAAGTTTGATCCCACAAACGATGGAAGCTATGTCTGGTGGACTATTACAGTAAAAGTTCCAACAGGAACAACGTTAAATAATGTCAGAGTACAAGAAAACGATATGGGCTATAGTGATAAAGATGGGGGGCCTAAAAGTACAGATGGATATGCTATTGATGCATCAAAAGTAACAGTTGTAAAAGAAAAGGATGGTTCTTCAGTAGAAGCTTATACTTATGATGCAAGTAGCCGTAGCTTTATATTTGGAAGTTTATCTGATAATATTATTATAAAAATACCATTTATTTATGAGGCAGGGTTTGCTACAATTACTGGTGCTGGAAAATGGTTTTATAATAAAGGTACTCTTTATGTAGATAATTGGACTTACATTGGAGAGGATAGCGCTAAAGCTAGATATTTATCTACATACGATGTCACGAAATCACATGGAAATTATAACAAAAAAACACGTGAGGTAACTTGGTCTGTCGTTATCAATGACCTGGCTAAAACATATACACCTGATAAAAATGTTACATTCAAAGATACGATTCCAGATGGAATGTCCTACAAGGAAGGTAGCTTTAACGTTAAAGTCAATGATGGAGCAGAAACTGCAATAGTACCTACGGTGGAGAATAACACTATTAGTGCAAGGTTAGGTGGATTAAGCGGAAACAAATATATAGTTACCTATACAACTGTAGTTGATTCTAAATTTTTAAATGATTCTCATACATATACAAACTGTGTAAAAGTATATGATGAGGGAGAGAAAGAACTGACTGGCACTGAAGATTCTATCACCATTAATCATACTTATATTGCAAAGAGTTCAGATGGCATAAAAGCGAATGATAAATTAGACTATACAATTACGGTAAATGAGGAAGGGTTAAAGCTATCTGATGAGGCTACACTTACACTTATAGATGAATTACCAGAAGGCGTCGAGCTTATGCCTAATGGAATTGAAGGAAAAACAATATTTGCAGCAGATGGAGAAAACCAGCCTGTAAATATATCTTATGAACTTGTAGGGAGAAAATTAACAATTACTATTCCTGATGAAAAGCATGTTGTAATAAAATACAGAGTAAGAGTATCTGAACTTGGAGATCAGGAACTAATAAATAGAGTTACCTTGTCAGGAAAAGTAACTAAGTCAACGGAAGATAAGAAGAATGTTACTGTTAATTCTCATGGTGCAACTATCAGTGGCAGTAACGATGAATTTATGTTTGAAAAATCAAACAGTGATCTTTCTGAAAAACTTTCAGGAGCTACATTTAAAGTTTATAGTGTGACATATGATAAAGACACTAAGAAAATTACTGGCGATCCGACTTTGCATTGTGAAGTGATAACTGATCAGAATGGACAGGCAAAAGTAACTGATATAAAGGCTGGAGTTATTTACTATTGGGTAGAGACAAATCCGCCAGCAGGATATGAAATATCTGATCCATCAAAACATTATTTTATACGTTATGATGATACAACCATTTCAAAAAATACAGCAACCGCGTTAGTAAGTGAAATAGTTGCAGCAAATGAAGATATTTCAGAGATAATGATCACGAAAGGCGGCATTACCAAAACAGTCACAGACCGTAAGGTAAATTTAACTATTAGTAAAATAGTAACAGGAGGAGATGCTTCAGAGTATGCTGAATCCTTTAAAATAAAGGTTACAAATACAGAGAGAATTAATCTTGAGAATGCGATTGTTTCAAATGTAGTTGAAAATAGTGTTTCTATAAGTGGTAGTACAATAGAATTTTCTATTGCTGGCAATAGTACAGTATCTATTAAAGATTTACCAGCAGGAACTTATACGGTAGAGGAAATGAATGGTGCAAATGTGGTATATCAAACATCGTATAAGTTAGATGGCAAGGATGTTGCTAATGCTAAATTTAAGTTAGCGTCAGCTAGTGATGGACATTCTGTGGAAATTACAAATACTTATCCAGAAAAAGGAATTCTGATTCTTATTAAAAAAGGCGTCGGTGAAATGGCGCTTGCAGGAGCAGAATTCGAACTGTATAAAACAGGAAATCCGGAAACCCTGATTGGAACCTATACAACCGGAGAGGATGGAAAGATCACAGTTGACGGCGTAGAACCGGGAAGCTATTATTTCAAAGAAACAAAAGCGCCGGCAGGTTATGTAACTCCAAGCGGAGATGCAGCAAAGACAGGGGTTAAGGAAGTTGCAGCAGGCCAGACAGAAGTAAAGACTTATACTTTCGAAATGAGCAATACGGAAGAAAGTAAAGGAAAACTGGAACTGCTGAAGACAGGAGCAGAAGGAGCAGCCCTTGAGGGAGCAAAATTCGACCTGTATAAGGTTGGAAATCCGGATGAAAAGCGTGGCTCTTATGTGACTGGCAAGGATGGAAAGATAACAGTTGATGACGTAGAACCGGGAAGCTATTACTTTGTAGAAACAGAAGCCCCGGCAGGCTATGTAACCCCGGCTGGAACAGCTGCCAAGACAGAGACAGTAGTTGTAGAAGCAGGCCAGGCATCCGTTGTATTGTATACGATCAATGTA
>NZ_JBQKCL010000010.1:0-152780 GCF_052122375.1 Blautia sp. HCP3S3_H10_2 | reverse complement strand
TGGATAACCAAACAAAGGAATGTCCAAAATCAGGGATATCACTTTTGTGTAGGTGTCTAAAAAATAGGCACTACACTAATTCAAAATGTCCTTGACAAGGGATACAGTTTATTTCTAACTCTCCTTTTTATCCTATTTGTCTTATGCTACATCTGTTGAAAGTGGAATAATTTTGGCTTCTGGTTTTTTGGCTCTTTTATCTTCGTAGATCAGTTTTCCGTTTTTTAATGTCGGAATTTTGTTGTAATTAGGAAACTGTGCAATAAACCAGTTATATACAAAGTTATAAGGGCTTTTCTGGGATTTTGACTGTGCTTCAATAGTATCCATTACTGCATTCATTTCATCTGCATTATCTAAAACATTAATGTAGGTACGCATTTTTTCATATGTGAGATTTTTGAATTTAGATGCAGTCTTTTTTTCTCTGCCAGACTTAACAATAATAGTCATTGTAGGGAAGTCTGCAAGAATATTCTTAAGAATTTCATATTCAGCAGTTCCATATTCTTCTGATGCCTTTTTGAATGTGTAGTTTACTGTAATTGTGTTATTTGCGAAATTGATTTTGTATCCTTTAACTGCTGTATTTTTTTTGTTTGCCATGATATTTACCTCTTCTTTCTGTTTTCTTTTGGAATTATTGATTTATGCTACAAATTCTTCTTTTTCTGTTTTTTCTTTTTCTTCCAGTTCCTTGAAGAATGTTTTGTAAGTGCTATAATTTTCAAATGTTGCAAGAAACCAAGCAAGAACAGCTTTATAAGGATTTGACTGAACTTTTGACATGAGTTTCTGACGCTCAAACTCTTTTCTGTAATCAATTACATTGCCGTTTTCATCTTCTTTCTTAGGCTGAACGCTGATGAAAAGTTCCATATTTTTGTAAGTAAGATTTCTGTAAGTTTTCTTCTCTGGGTTCTTTTTAATAGTCTTTGTTACCATTTTTGCATCTGGAAAATCTTTGCGGTATTCTCTCCAAAGTTTATATTCTTCTGTTCCGAAAATTACTGCGTTTTTTGCAAATGCCTTTGTTACCTGTGCTTCTGTTTCGCTGATCATTTTAATTACCATTTTTGCCATTGTTTTAATCTCCTTTGTGTTTTGTTTTTTCTTTGTTTCCCTTGCTCTTTATGTACTTAGTATATCATGTGACAAAATAATACTTGTACTATAAATGGATGAAGTGCTATAATATACACAGAATAGTTCACGATACTTTTGGATAGATTTTCAGTGGGAATTAAAACTGATTTTTGAAAGTGAGAAGAGCAGCAGCGCAAGGAAATTTCAAGATGAAAGAACTTAATAAAAAGATGAGGATTCTTACTTGAAAGTTGTCAAAAGTTGATGGAAGTATTTAAATAAAAAAGAATAGATCAGTTTGCACTTTTTTGAATTTGCACATTTAAGCTATTTGGTGGTGTAGAAGAGAGAAGAGTTTGCACATGAATTTGCACACTATATAGAAAAGCAGCAAAAAAGAGAGGACAGATTTCTCTATCCTCTCTTTGTAAAAATCCTTATTCTATGCGGTTTTCAGATTAGCCGAAATATCTCTTAAGCAGACCAGCGAATGCTTTTCCGTGTCTAGCCTCGTCGCGAGCCATCTCATGAACAGTGTCATGAATAGCGTCCAGATTAGCTGCTTTTGCACGTTTAGCAAGATCTGTCTTACCAGCTGTAGCGCCGTTCTCAGCAGCTACACGCATCTCAAGGTTCTTCTTAGTGCTGTCTGTAACAACTTCACCTAATAACTCAGCGAACTTAGCTGCATGCTCTGCTTCTTCGTAAGCTGCTTTCTCATAGTACAGACCAACTTCCGGATAACCCTCTCTGTGGGCAACACGAGCCATAGCAAGGTACATACCAACCTCAGAGCACTCGCCCTCGAAGTTTGCTCTTAAATCTGCAAGAATGTCTTCGCTGACACCCTGAGCAACACCTACAACATGTTCAGCGGCCCAAGCCATTTCTTCTTCCTGTTTGGTGAACTTGGAAGCCGGAGCTTTACAGATTGGACATGCTTCCGGAGCTGCATCACCTTCATAAACATAACCACATACATTACATACCCATTTAGCCATAATTAAAATCTCCTTTTCTTGTATAAAAATTTTATTTAGTTATCAATAATAGTAATCATTACTGCTTTATAATAACATATCATTTCCTGAATGTCAAGCTTTATTGAAACTTTTTTTCACTTACTAAATGCTATATGATACCAATGAACGGCAACTTATATTTCACTGTTCATTACTGCTAAAGCTTAGTGTGACTCATCTTTCAGACATTCATTACAAATCCCGAAAAATCTTGCCTTATAATCGGAAATCTGTCCATCCTTAAAATCTGCAGCAATATTCTCAAGACTCTTATCAATATGTTCGCTGAACACGTCCATCACTCTGCCGCAGCGGGTGCACATGAAGTGACAGTGGGGAGTAGTGCGGGCATCGAAACGATCAGCTCCGCCGAAGCTGGAAAGCTTCTGGATCTCACCTAGGTCAGCGAGAAGAGAGAGGTTCCGGTACACGGTTCCAAGGCTGATGTTCGGATAAATCTGCTTCATATTCTCATATACGAAATCAGCAGTGGGATGGTCGGTTCGGCCGGTAAGGAATTCCTTAATGGATTCTCTCTGGCGACTATATTTCAGTGTGGCCATCTGTTTTCCTCCTTTCTCTTAATAATAGTAATTATTACTGATATCAATATAGCGTTTTTTTCTCATTTTGTCAAGTATATTTTGCGAGAAAAGTCAACAGAAAATTAGTAAAGTATGAAAAATTCGAAGATATGTTGGCTGAGTTCAGATGTAATGTAGGGAGAACGTTTAATCTAGACCGGATGCGCCTTTTGGAAAGTGTTAAGAGGAAGGAAAGGTCAGAAATCTGATTACTGTGGAGAAAGAAAAATGTATCTGGAGGTGCTTTTGAAAAAAGTAGAACTGATTTTGTAAGTTGACATATATTTTGTTTCGTGATAATATATGTATGTAAAAAGGTGTTACCGATAGGCGGTTAGCCTGTTTATATATTTTGTCTAATAACCGTATCAGTTGGTGGCTGGGGCGGTTATTTTTTTGTGTAATAGGAAATTCCGTTGGAATTTCCTATTACACAAAAAGCCCTGCCGGGCAGGATCGCACTGCGGCGGAGCAGTAGATGTCGCATGGAGCGACCCGCCGCAGGCGGAGAATCCTGCAAAGCAGGATTCTTTCTTGTGTTGTTAGCTCCGATTGTATAACCGAGTCCGAATGCAGTCATACATAGACTTATAACTGCAATGAAATCGCCAATCGTTAACATTCGTATCCCCTCCTTTTTTCAACATGCTCCAGAGCATGTCTTTCGATTTTCCTAGAACGATCTGGAATTTCTATAACACCAAAAATACCTCAAAATGGGTTTACAAAAATATCAAAATGTGATACGCTCATACATATGAAATACGAAGCTGCAAGTCTTCGTTATAATTCAAACCCATAGAAAAAGAGAGTACATCTGTGTACCACATTACAGAGAATCCCTCAGGAGACAGTGGTGCTGTGATATTAGAATCTGTAGATTATAGGTCAGCACATTTATTTACAATTGTCCCACAGGCTGAGAGGGGAGTGCATGGAGCAGATAGAAGATGGCTTTGGAGGGGCGCAGTCGAAGTGAGTTACCTTGAAGGAAGCAGAAGGGCACTAGAGGTAGGCTGCGACAGGATCGCCTGTTATAGCGATAGGGTATAGAAGTACCCGGTAAGGTTCCCGAAGATAATATGAGAGAAATTTCAGTGTAGTAGTGTCAAAGGCGCTGACCTGTTGTCTTTCATTTATGACACTGTCTGCGGCAGCAGGCATGTCTATTATTATCACACCGTGAGGCGGGAATGAAAAGAAGTGGTAACACGGGAATAACTCGTCTTCTCAGAATAGAACCTGGGAGGGCGCTTTTTATTGTAAGAAAATTGCGGGTTACTATTCACTGGTAGCATTCCGCGAGGTGTTTTTTGTGACCAAAGGTCACAGAAAATCCGAGACTTGCGGCGCGAAATCATGCGAATGCATGATTTCTGTGCATCGCGAAGCGTGTTGCTGTGAACGGAGTGAACAGTAACAATTTCAGTGAAATTCCCTATTACACAAAAGGTACAGTCTTTTATTTGTAAAAGTAATGAAAGCCAAAACCATGCGAAACAATAATATTTGTGCAGACAGATGTTATAAAGAAGGAGGAAACACAATGAGCAAACCAAAATATTATATCACCACAGCGATTGCCTATACATCCGGCAAGCCGCATATCGGAAATACCTATGAGGCTGTACTGGCAGATGCGATCGCACGTTATAAAAGACAGCAGGGCTATGATGTATTTTTCCAGACAGGAACTGACGAACATGGTCAGAAGATCGAGCTGAAAGCAGAGGAAGCCGGCGTTACACCGAAGGAATTTGTTGACAATGTATCCGGCCAGATCAAGAATATCTGGGATCTGATGAACACATCCTATGATAAGTTCATCCGTACCACAGATGCAGACCATGAGAAACAGGTTCAGAAGATTTTCAAAAAAATGTATGCAAAGGGAGATATCTACAAGGGTGAGTACGAGGGAATGTACTGTACTCCATGTGAGTCTTTCTTCACAGAGTCACAGCTTGTAGATGGCAAATGTCCTGATTGTGGACGCCCATGTGTGCCTGCAAAAGAAGAGGCTTATTTCTTCAAAATGAGCAAATATGCAGACCGCCTTATCGAGCATATCAAGACCCATCCGGAATTTATTCAGCCGGAATCCCGTAAGAACGAGATGATGAATAACTTTCTTCTTCCGGGACTTCAGGATCTGTGTGTATCCAGAACCTCTTTCAAATGGGGAATTCCGGTAGACTTTGATCCGAAACACGTTGTATATGTATGGCTGGACGCTTTGACCAACTATATCACAGGAATCGGTTACGATTGCGATGGTGATAATTCTGAGCTGTTTAACAAGATGTGGCCTGCAGACCTTCATCTTATCGGAAAAGATATCATCCGTTTCCATACAATTTACTGGCCGATTTTCCTGATGTCACTGGATCTGCCTCTTCCGAAGCAGGTATTTGGTCATCCGTGGCTGCTTCAGGGCGATGGTAAGATGAGTAAATCCAAAGGAAACGTTATTTACGCTGATGAGCTGGTTGACTTCTTTGGTGTTGATGCTGTCCGTTATTTCGTACTTCATGAAATGCCATTTGACAATGATGGTGTGATCACCTGGGAGCTGATGGTTGAGCGTATGAATTCCGAGCTGGCAAATACTCTTGGAAACCTTGTAAACCGTACTATTTCCATGTCAAACAAATATTTTGGCGGCGTAGTAGAGAACAAGGGCGTAACAGAGCCGGTTGATGACGACCTGAAGAACTTCATTCTTTCCGTACCGGCCAAGGTAGATGCCAAGATGGAGAAGCTTCGTGTAGCCGATGCGATCACAGAAGTATTCACTATTTTCAAACGCTGCAACAAATATATTGATGAGACAATGCCATGGGCACTTGCAAAGGATGAGTCCAAGCAGGATCGTCTTGCAACTGTTCTTTATAATCTGGTTGAGGGTATCTGCATTGGAACCACTCTTCTTGAGTCCTTTATGCCGGACACAACCAAGAGAATTTTTGCCCAGTTAAATGCTTCCGAGAGAACTCTTGAGGATCTGAAGACATTTGGTCTGTATCCATCCGGAAATAAAGTAACAGACAAACCGGAGATTCTTTTTGCCCGTATGGACATCAAAGAGGTTATGGAAAAAGTGAATGAGCTTCATCCTCCGAAAGAAGAGCCAAAGGAAGAGAAGCCAGAGGATAAGGTTGTGGATATCGAAGCGAAACCGGAGATTACTTTTGATGATTTTGCGAAGCTCCAGTTCCAGGTTGGTGAGGTTATTGCCTGCGAGGCAGTAAAGAAATCCAAGAAACTTCTTTGCTCCCAGGTGAAGATCGGAAGCCAGGTACGTCAGATCGTATCCGGAATCAAGGCTTACTATACACCAGAGGAAATGGTTGGCAAGAAGGTTATGGTAGTAACCAATCTGAAACCTGCCAAGCTTGCCGGAATCCTCAGTGAGGGAATGATCCTTTGCGCAGAGGATGCAGACGGAAACGTATGCGTTGTCAGCCCGGAGAAAAATATGCCGGCTGGATCTGAGATCTGCTAGAGACTGATTGTAGAATATATAATGTAGACTTTCATTTATGGCGATGTCTGCGTAAGCAGACATGTCCGTTTAGAATCATAGTGCCAGGGGCAGAAAGAAGTTTTTGTCCCTGGTATTATACTATCTATAAATATCTGTCTGCTGTATAAAATGAAAGATTGTTGAAAGTGAATTATGGAAAATAAACTGAATCATTTTGATGAAAATGGGAATGCGGTTATGGTTGATGTTTCAGATAAACCGATTACCCATAGAACTGCTATTGCCACAGGCTCCATCCAGGTAGGAGCCGGGATCATGGAACGTCTTACAGAAGGAACGGTTGCAAAAGGGGATGTACTTGGAGTCGCAAGGGTCGCCGGAATTATGTCTGTGAAACATACTTCTGACCTGATACCCATGTGCCATCCGCTGCCAGTTACGAAATGCACCATTGATTTTGAACTGGAAAAAGAGAAAGGAATCATCCGGACGTTCTGCACTGTGAAAACAGATGGAAAGACTGGTGTGGAGATGGAAGCCCTTACCGGAGTGCAGGTGACACTTCTTACCATTTACGACATGTGCAAGGCTATTGACAAGCATATGGTGATGACCGATATTCATCTGGTGGAGAAGACTGGCGGTAAAAGTGGGGACTTTCTATTTGAGAAAAGTTAATAGATTAGATCCAGATGAATACAGGCTAGTGATAGTATTGACTGTCCTGTTTAATGGATAGTAATGTGAGTACTTAATGATAAGTATGATTAATAAGTGTGATAATACCTACAGGAGGAAAAATGAAACGAGTTGCAATAATCACATCCAGTGATATGGGATATCAGGGAAAGCGGGAAGACTTAAGTGGTCCGGCTATCAGGGAAATCGTAGAAAGAGAAGGTTACCAGGTGGTTTCTATGGATATTCTTCCAGATGACCGTTCCATGCTTTCGAAGAGAATGGCAGAAATCGCAGATGGAAACCAGGCAGAATTGATTCTGACTACAGGTGGAACTGGTTTTTCCCCAAGAGATGTTATGCCGGAAGCAACCGAAGATATTACAGAACGCAAAGTGCCGGGAATTCCGGAAGCCATCCGGGCTTACAGCATGACCATCACCAACCGTGCCATGCTCAGCCGTGCTACAGCTGGCATCCGGAAAAAGACGCTGATCATTAATCTGCCAGGAAGCCCGAAGGCAGTGAAAGAGAGTCTGGAATATATAATCGGAGCTTTGGGACACGGCATTGAGATCATGACCGGAGAAACTGGAAATTGCGCAAGGTAAAACTAGATTAAAGAAAATTTGAAAAATTAACTTATATAGAGAGGCAGAAAAATGATATTTGACACACATGCACATTATGATGATGAAGCTTTTGATGAGGACCGGGATCAGCTCCTTTCCGCCATGCAGGATGGAGGAGTGGGCTGTATTGTAAATGTATGCGCGTCTGCTGGTGGATTTGGCGGGACGCTGGAACTGATGGAGGCATATCCCTTTGTATATGGCGCAGTTGGGGTTCATCCTGATGATGCGGGGATTATGACACAGGATACACTGGATGAGATCCGGCGGCTTTCCCATATGGAGAAAATGGTTGCCATTGGAGAAATCGGACTGGATTATTACTGGCACAAGGAAGAGGCAGAGCATAAACGGCAGCAGGAAATGTTTCGTGCCCAGATGGAGATTGCCAGAGAAGAGAAGCTGCCCTTTATGATCCACAGCCGTGATGCGGCAGAAGATACCCTGGAGATCGTAAAGGACTATATGAAAAAAGATATGTCTGGTGGAATCATTCACTGTTTTTCTTATAGTAAGGAGATTGCTGCAGAGTATCTGAAAATGGGACTTTATCTTGGAATCGGAGGTGTGCTGACCTTCAAAAATGCCAGAAAACTGAAAGAAGTTGCTGCTATGGCTCCGTTGTCCCAGATCGTTCTGGAAACGGATTGCCCATATATGTCTCCGGAGCCAAACAGAGGGAAGAGAAACTCCTCTTTGAATCTGCCCTATGTAGCAAAAGAGCTGGCGCAGATCAAAGGAATTACAGAAGAAGAAGTAATCGCGGTAACAGAAGAGAACGCAAAAAAACTGTTATTTAAATAACAACAGATGGGAAACTTCGTAATAGTGGGTGAAAAATGCAATTTGCGTTTCATACCCTAAGCCTGCGATTCGTGTCGTAAAAAGGAAAATCCACTGATTTTGCTGTATAAAACAGATAGATAGTAATTTGGGGAAAACATATTTTGAGGAGGATTGCCTATGAAATCAAATAACATATTACGCAAGCTTACCCTTGGAACTGTCACTGTTGCAGCTGTTACAGCTTTATTTTCATCAGTGGCTTATGCAGCAGATGATACCGCATCCCAGGATGCCGCTGCCCTTCAGGGATTGTTTGAAGATTCCGGATTTACAGTTACAGAGGGAACCTTTTACGAGATCGACACAGTAAAAGAAGCATCTGCTGGAAACCTGATGAGTTGTTTCGGTAACAATGCCGGATCAGCTTATACGGTTTTTGATATGCCAGATGGTCCGACTCAGGAAGTTGCAGATCCCATCTTCCCACCAGGAGGATGGCAGTATAAATTGTGCCAGGATGAGGCGATTGTATTATTGACGAACCTTCCGCCAGAATGCAAATATTATTCTTTCATCAACTACATTATGTTTACGGAAGAAAAGGAAGGCAAGGATTATACAAATGAATCGGGATATTTCAGTGCGGGTGATGAAACCACAGGAAAGTATCATCCTATCTTCGGTTCCATTGGAGATCCATTAAATATGATGAATATCAAGCATGATGGAGACAGCGAGTATGACAGCTCTGCAGTCATTGTCATCAGCGCCAACCAGACAGTAACAGACAAGGTGACAGAGCAGCTTAATGCTGCAGGCTATGATGACAGTGTGATCAATGTGATGACCATTCCGGCAGATACTTATCGCATGGGATTAGAAAAAGGCGATGACACATTCTGCTTCCTTGGACGTATCTCACAGCCGACAGATGAAGACGCTTATCAGAATTACATCAGCACGCTTGCGGAAAATTCAACAGTTTACCGTCTGACACCAGAGACAGAGATCGAGTCTGCTCCGTATGAAAACCCGGTAGTAATTGCAAGAGGTACTGGAGAACATGAATCCGCTGTTTTAGAGGATGCCCAGGGCCACCTTGATACGATCCGCCAGGCTATTATTAATAAATACAAAGATGAGTATGATTACGAAGAGCTGAAAACAGACATTGCCGTTCCAGAAGGTCTGACCGGCTATTTCAATGATACAAATGCACAGGGAGACAACCGTGACGCAGCATATCTGATGACACGGGATTTCACATTAAACTCTGACGAGGATTTCATTGTAGTATACGGTGTTAATCATACTGCCACAGGCAAGGGCCAGTATTCCAATGCTGTACTCTATTCCAGACCAATGCTCAATGGCGTATGCAGTGTATATGATTCCCTGTTTACAGGAAGTGCAGCAGAGTATCTGGATGCAGACTGTGAGGATGCAGACATGTACTATGTTTATAACATGGCCCGCACACAGATGGATAATTATACTGCTCTTGTTGAATATTCAACAGGCAACGAAAAGGGAAAATATTACGGTGTTGACAACGGCAGTACCCTGCTTCTGGCGTTCCGTTCTTACCTTGATAAAACCGGAACAGGTGCATCCTATTATGAGATCGTCTATGACCGTGCGATCGTTTTCCATAAGAAATGATAAAGAATGATCAAAGTACAGGATATGTAGGAAGATAAAGAAGAATCCAGACTAGAGCGTGTTTGAAAAAGCCTTTCAAACAGGCTCTAGTACTCTATCCAGCCAGCAACTCTATACGATCAGTGCTGACAGTACAGTTGCTGGCTGGATAGAGTACTGGTTAAAAAAGAAAATAAAGGAGACAGATCGTGCAAAATCAGCTGGTATTTCAGGAAAAAAAGGAACGGGAACGACTGCAGATACAGGATCATCTGCTGTCTCAGGTGGAAAAACCTGCATTAGAGCATTTTTTTAGAGGAAAATCAGAACTTTCTGTTCTGGATATTGGCTGCAACGATGGAACCAGAACCTTTCACCGTTTCGCGGATGACAGGATTTCCAGGTTGATTGGTCTGGAATATAACCAGGATCTGGTGGAAAAAGCCCGTGGACAGTATAGGGATTCCAAATTTTCCTTTTATCAGATGGATGTGGAAGAAGAGTCATTTCCAGAAGAACTTCAGAAGCTGGCGGAGTGTTCGGGCGGAAAGAAATTTGATCTGATCTGTCTTTCGTTTGTATTAATGCATTTACACGACGGGGAGAAATTGCTTGGCACATTAGGAAAATTTCTGAAAAAGGACGGAGTTATTTTCATTACGGAAAGCAATGATAGTGCATCCAGGCTGGTTCCGGATGAAAAAGATCTGCTTGGACAGTTCCTGGATATTTTAAACAAGGATAAATATGCAGGGAGACGAGGCACTGGAGCGAAGGTTCCTGGCTGGCTGACGGATTGCGGATACAGTCGCATCAGGGTCTGGTGTGATGGGATTTTGGCAAAAAAAGGAGAGGCAGAACGGAAAGAGGCAATTTTTCAGACTTTTTTTTCCTATTTGCCCGAGGATGTGGAAATCCTGCTGACGGAAGAACCAGATAATAAAAAGTATCAGGCCTGGCAGAAATGGCTGAAGAAGAATTATGAAAAATTCCGTCAGCTGAGCCTGAGTGAGGATTCGGAGATTATGATGGGAATGCAGATCTTATCCTGTGAAAAAGTGGGGGATGATACAGATGATTAAAAAATCCGGCAAAGAATTTTATCTATGTCCATTGGAAAAAGAAGATATAGAAGAAGTGTTGCTGCTTTGTGACCGGTGTGTAGGAAAAAATCTGTATCAGAAAGAGGAGCTTGCGCAGACCATTGGGAGCAAAGAGAGATGGTTTCTGCTGCTGAAGACTGCAGAGGGCGAACTTGCAGGATACATTTATTATTATATCACCAATGCAGGACAGATTGCGGAGGATTCCAGAATTTCCATAGAAAAGATCAGGCAGGCATGCGGGCAGACGTTGGAACATGTGGAGAAAATGCAGTCTGCAGGGAAAATACAACCTGTGGGGAAGATGCAGTCTGCGGGGAAAATGCTGCCTGCAGAGAAATTACAGCCTGTTGGGAAAATACAATCCGTAGGTGTAAAAGAAGCGTTTCGGGGGCAGGGACTGGCAGTTCATATGGTACAGTATGTCATGAATCAATTTTCGGAAAAAGGAATTGGGGAAGTATTCATTATCTGCTGGAATGCAGGAGGCAGGGTCCCCCTTGCGAAAACTCTTCAAAAATGCAGATTTATCCATCTTTCTTCTGCGAAAAAGATATGGTATGATAAAGAAGATCTTTTTTGCCCGTATTGTAAAGGGCGCTGCAAATGTGATGCAGAAGTTTATTTTAAGAAAGGAAATACAAATGAAAATCAGGCTTCTTCCTAAATTTATTCTTTCCCTTGGGGTGATGGGCGTCATTCTGACGATTGTGATCTCGCTTTTCAGCTATAATAGTTCCAAAACTTCGCTGGAAGATCTGTACGCCCAGAGGGTAATGACCAACAGCAATAGTATTGCAGATATGCTCCCGGTTTCAGATGTAAAGAAAATCATGGCTGAGGGCGGGGATAAGACAGAAGAATATTCGGAAATGGTTGATCTGTTTAACAAATTGAAAAAAGATGGCGGCGTTACCTATCTGTCCCTGGTTGTACCGGATGAGGACAGTGTCCATTTCTATATAGATGCCATGGTGGAAGAAATGGGAGATGATCCTGCGAATCAGATTGCTTACGGAAGTGATATTCTGTACACGGATGTTGCCAACCCGGATGACCCTTCTGATCTGAAAAAATATATTACTATATGGAATCAGTATCAGCAGAACAAAGGGGTGGACCGTCCCCTGGTGACGTACAACAGTTATGGATATAATTATACGGGTATTTCTGTAATTCTGGATGAGAATGGACAGGCAGTTGCTGAAATCCAGTATATTCTGGATATGAAGGATGTGAGAAATTATCTGAATACATTCCTTATCAAGATGCTGCTTATTTCTTTTCTGATTATTGGTCTGACCATGGCTGTTTATATTGTCTTTGTACGAAGGACAGTCACCAAGCCGATCGGCAGACTGGCTGATTTTACCCAGGAGATCACAGAGAGCGGCAAGTTTGAAAATCAGAGGATCACTATGAAAACAGGCGATGAAATCGAAGCGCTGAGTGATTCCTTTAACTTTATGATGGAAGAGCTTGAAAATTATATTGCCAATCTGTCAAAAGTGACTGCTGAGAAAGAGAGAATTGGTACAGAGCTGGATATTGCCAGAAATATTCAGGCATCCATGCTCCCCTGTATTTTCCCGGCTTTCCCAGAGCGAAAAGAATTTGATATTTATGCTACTATGACGCCTGCAAAAGAAGTGGGTGGTGACTTTTATGATTTCTTCATGGTGGATGAAACCCATCTGGCAATTGTTATGGCAGATGTTTCTGGAAAAGGGGTTCCGGCGGCGCTGTTTATGGTTATTGGAAAAACGCTTATTAAGGACCATACCACACCTGGAAGAGATTTGGGAGAAGTCTTTTCTATGGTGAATAATCTCCTTTGTGAGGCGAATAGTGAAGGCTTGTTTATAACTGCTTTTGAAGGTGTGCTGGATCTTGTGACGGGAGAATTCTGTTTTGTAAATGCAGGTCATGAAATGCCATTTATCTGTAAGGCTGGCAGCAGCTTTGAAGCCTATAAGATCAATCCGGCTTTTGTTCTTGCAGGATTTGAGGATATGAATTACCGGGCTGGCAGTATGACTCTGGATGTGGGAGATAAGGTCTTCCAGTACACAGATGGTGTGACAGAGGCAACGAATGGGGAAAACCAGCTTTATGGAATGGAGCGTCTGGAGCGTGTCCTGAACCGGGTAAAAGACAGAGCGCCATCGGAGATTTTGCATGAAGTAAAGCTGGATATTGATGCTTTTGTTGGTGAGGCACCCCAGTTTGATGATATTACCATGCTTTGCGTGGAATATAAGGCGAAAATGGATGTGAATGGAGAGAAAGCTATATAGAGTTTTTTCGGGCATTTACGCAATCACGGATCGTATTTACAATAAAAGGCTGCAACCGGGGAAAAAATATTTCCAGGGCTGCAGCCTTTTTTATACACTCCAGAGCTTTCTTCAGATATGCTCTGATTTAAAAGTCCGTGGATATGGAATTTATTTGGTACCGAAGATTCTGTCTCCTGCATCGCCAAGTCCAGGGCAGATATAAGCGTGATCGTTCAGCTCTCTGTCAAGATGACCTACATAGATCTGTACGTCCGGGTGAACCTCATGGAGACGTTTCAGACCTTCTGGAGCTGCGATAACAAACATACATTTAATACTCTTGCCGCCGTGCTGCTTGATATAGTTTACTGCAGCGATAGCAGATCCGCCTGTAGCGAGCATCGGGTCAACCATAACGATAAGACGCTGGTCAATCGGATCCGGAAGCTTGCAGTAATACTCGTGTGGCTCATGGGTCTCTGGATCACGGTAAAGTCCGATGTGGCCGATCTTTGCAGATGGAACTAAGGTAGTGATACCGTTAACCATACCAAGACCTGCACGAAGAACTGGAACAACAGCCAGCTTCTTGCCTGAGATCATAGGAGTCTGACAGGTCTCAATCGGAGTCTCGACCTCGACATCCTCAAGAGGAAGGTCACGAAGTGCTTCAAAACCCATAAGAACTGCGATCTCTTCGATAAGCTTACGAAATTCATTGGTTCCGGTCTCTTTGTTACGAAGAATGGAAATCTTATGCTGGATCAGCGGGTGGTCCATAATAAAAACATTTTCCATACCTGTAAAATCTGACATAATAAAAACCTCCGTTTTTTATAAATCCTCTATGGGAATACTGATAAAATATTACCGCACTTTCCATAGAAAGTCAATAATTGTAAAAAGCTGTCGTATCCTTTATACTATAGCAAGGTTGTTGCATGTAAACCATACTTGTAAATACAATCGGAACGGTTTTGTTTACAGTATAAGCTGCATTGGTATTTTCCATACTGATGCAAGGGAAAAGGAGGAGCTTTTATTTATGAAATTCAGAGTTGAAGGCATTTATGATGCCCGGAAGCTGGGAATTCCGCAGATGATGATTCTGGGACTCCAGCACATGTTTGCTATGTTTGGCGCCACTATTCTGGTTCCGATCCTGGTAAATAATTATTTCCACGGTGAAGGGTTATCCATTCAGGTAACACTTTTCTGCGCTGGATTTGGTACACTTTTATTCCATGTACTTACCAAGCTTAAAGTACCGGCATTCCTGGGTTCATCTTTTGCATTCCTTGGCGGCTTTGCTACAGTCGCAGAGCTTGATACCGGGATTTTTGCAAATATGTCTTATGGAGAGAAACTTCCATATGCATGCGGTGGTGTGTTTGTAGCAGGTCTTCTGTACCTGGTTCTTGCATTGATCGTGAAAGCAATCGGTGTAAAACGCGTTATGCGTTATCTGCCGCCAGTTGTTACCGGACCGATTATCATCTGTATCGGTCTTAGCCTGGCACCATCTGCTATCAGCAATGCTTCCCAGAACTGGATCCTTGCACTGATCGCACTTGGAACGGTTATTTTCTTTAATATCTGGGGAACCGGTATGTTCCGTATCATTCCGATCCTGCTTGGTATTGTGGTTTCTTATGTAGTTGCCCTGATTATGAATGCACTTGGCATGACAAACGCAGACGGAAGTGCTATTTTGAATTTTGCAGGTGTTGCAAGTGCACCGGTTGTTGGTTTCCCGAAATTCTTCATCTGCAAATTTAACATCACAGCCATTCTTGCAATGGCACCGATCGCAATTGCTTCCATGATGGAGCATATCGGTGATATTTCTGCTATTTCCGCAACGGTTGACCGTAATTTCATTGAGGATCCGGGACTTCACCGTACACTTCTTGGTGATGGACTTGCAACCTCCCTGTCTGCCCTGATCGGTGGACCGGCGAATACAACTTACGGTGAGAACACAAGCGTTCTTGCCCTGAGCCGTGTATACGATCCGAAGGTAATCCGTCTGGCGGCTATTTATGCAGTAATCCTCAGCTTTGTTCCGAAGATGGCAGAGGTGATCAGTTCCCTTCCATCTGCGATCATTGGTGGTATCAGCTTCATTCTTTATGGAATGATCTCTGCTGTCGGTGTCCGCAACGTAGTTGAGAACAAAGTAGACCTGACCCGTTCCCGTAACCTGGTGATCACAGCGGTTATCCTGGTATGCGGACTTGGTATTTCTGATGGCCTTACCTTTACAGTAGCAGGCACCAGCATCACTCTTACCGGTCTTGCACTTGCTGCGATTGTTGGAATCCTTCTGAATGCCGTTCTTCCTGGCAATGATTATGTATTTGAGAGCAGCAAAAAGGAAGAAATGGAAGACGATTGATTTTCATTCATGGTGATGTCTGCGCAAGCAGACATGTCCGTTTAGAATAACAAAAAGAACCCGCCTGGGGCTGGCAAATGTGTGATACATTTATCTGCCAGTTATCAGGCGGGTTCTTTTTGTTTGAAAAATCAGATCTCAGAAGCTTCCTCCTGTACCGCCGTGGCTGCTGTCGGAACCGCCGGTAGAAGAATTGTCGTCATCTTTGGGTTTGGCAGTTCTGGTAACTGTATGATACAGGAAAATATCATTGGACCGTGTGACATCTAAGCTTCCCTGGCGAACATAATCCACTGCGCTGTCCTTTGCCCGTACACTTTTCAGCTGGGCTCTCATACCCATGGTGCAAAGAAATGCAAGCAATAGTCCAATTCCAAGGGAAATGGGTATCCATATAGGGGAAAATGGTTCCCTGGGAAGTGTGGAAGCGTCAAAGGGTTCTCCGGTAGCTGCCTGTTCCAGGAAAAGCTGGCACTGGTCTGCATAGGTATCAAAGGCTCCGTAGAAATCCTCGTCTTTTAACAGAGGCTCTACCTGTTCTTTCAGATAATCAAGTCCATCCTGGTTAAAAACGGTCATACCATAGCCATGGGTGGTGATGTGCCATTGGCGGTCACCGATGCTGACCATGAAAAGGATACCGTCGTGATTATCGCCTGTTCCGTATCCATTTTCATCAAAGAATACGTCGGTAAATTTGTTCATTTCCATACCATTTATGGACTGGACTGTGGCAACTGCCACATCAAAATCATAATCGGCACTGACAGATTCCAGCTTATCCAGAAGCTGGGACTCTTCGTCTGAGGAGAGAAGATCCGCCTCGTCTAAGACAAAGGAAAAGTCAGACTCTGAAGAAGTATTGGAGCCTGTGAAGCTGTTAGTATTTGCGGCCTGTACCGCGAGGGGCTGGAAAACCGGAAGATTTCCGGCAGCTGGCAATGCCGCGCCGAAAAGACTTCCAACTCCAAGGGCTGCAGCCAGGATAATTCCAAAGGTTTGTTTTTTCATGGCATGCTCCTCCTTAACCAAACGTGTGAACCAGCCATGCAATGGCATAGGCAGCGACAGAAAAGCCAGCGGTAAGTCCCAGGAACCACTTGGTAAAAATACCTTTATCAACCGGCAGATTTCCTACGAATTTACCTGTCTGGCCATTCATGCCGAACAGGTAGTGATTGCCCTTCCAGGTGGTGGAAAGAAGCCATACCGGGAAAAGAGCATAGTGGGTCTTGCCGCCTTTCAGCTGAATACGGGTATCCTCAGGGGTAACGGTGTCATAACCGATCACAGTGTCGCGGAAAGCGTCTTCTGCGGCTTTTTTCACACGCTGGTTGGCGCGCTCTGCACATTCCTCTGCGGATACGTCATACTTGTCGGCAACGTAGCCTGCCAGATAAGGGGTAGCGAAGTCTACAGCATCAGAGATCACGTAAGGCTCCAGGGATTCTGTCAGATCGTTATCAATCTTGGAAGAGCCATCTACCGGAATCTGGTCGAACCCAATGTTTCCAGCACGGAAAACGGAGTAATGACTGGTTTCCGTATAATCATATTCGCTGTCGCTCCAAAAACGGGTCTTGGTAGCATGATAGCGGATATCGGCAGAGGCATCTGTATCAAAAAGCCAGAATGGCACATAGACTCCCTTGATCTCGTCGATGTGGTTTTCTTTTTTAAAGACTTTGGGGAGAAGGAGCTTGCCGTGAAGATGCTTGCTAAGACCTTCTTTTGCTGCCTTTTTGTCCAGCTTAAACGGGATGATAAAGTCTGGACGCAAATCACCGGAAAATTTACCGGACATGACTACCGGATTGCCGCAGAAGGGACAGGCAGAGGCACCAGTACTTTCGTCTGCAACAATCTCACCACCGCAGGACTGGCATATGTAAACGGACATTTTGTCAGTTTCTTCATTCTTCCAGTCTGTAGTGGATGCACTTTCCCAGTTCATATCATCAGTCTGCTGGCCGGCAGCGGCTTCATTGAATTCTTTTACTGTTTCCATATCGAATTCCGTGTCACAGTAAGGACATTTCATTTTCTGGAGTTTGCTGTTGAACTCAATGGCACCTCCGCAGCAGGGGCATTTATATTCAAGTAAGTCAGACATAGTTCATCTCCTTTCGGAAAATTGGTTCTGATTCAGTTATTATGCTTTGTTTTACTGGATATCGTTCTCGTTAAAAGGATCGCCGCAGTTCGGGCAGAATTTAGGTGGATTGGTAGGATCCTCCGGCTCCCAGCCACACTTATCACAGCGGAAACGAGGCTTCATAGCGGGTTTTGGAGAACCGCAGTTGGTGCAGAATTTACCTGTATTTACGGCACCACAGGAGCAGGTCCAGCTTGCACTTGCCGAAGAAGCCTGAGGCTTTTTCGCGCCGCATTCCGGGCAGAAATTGCCAGATACAACAGCACCACAGGAGCACTTCCACTGATCAGGTGCTGGCTGTCCGGAAGAAGGGGCAGAAGAAGCCTGTGCAGGCTGCATGGTCTGTCCTGCCATCTGCTGAGGCTGTGCTGCCTGCTGCTGTCCCATGGCATAAAGATTCTGTGCGTTAAATCCTCCGGCCATATTTGCCATATTCATTCCCATGAAGCCCGCCATTGCGCCTCCGGCATTGCCAGCAGCTGTTTTCATAGCTTCTGCCTGTGCACCTGCAAGAGTGGCAGCTGCCATGGAAGGATTACGGAGCATAGCTGTACGCTGCGCTTCTTTGATCATCTGTGCGTCTTCCTCAGGAAGAGTGATCGGATTCATGGCAACGGATACGATCACAAGACCACGCAGCTGGCTCCATTTCTGGGTGAGAGCCTGGTTCATGGCGTCGCAAAGCTCCATCGCGTGTGCAGGAAGTGCACTTGGGCGGATTCCCTGCTGGGAAATATTTGCAAATGCCGGCTGCAGAGCTGAAATAAATTCTGTTTTCAGCTGGCCTTCGATCTGTTCCCTGTCGTACTGCTGCTCAAAATTTCCGCACACATTGGAATAAAAGAGAAGCGGGTCTGCGATACGGTAGGAGTAGACACCACTGCAGCGGACGGAAACGTCAATGTCCAGACCGATATTCTGGTCAACTACACGGAACGGAATTGGATTAGGAGTTCCGAATTTATTGTCTACCAGCTCTTTGGTGTTGAAATAGTAAACACGCTGGTCTTTGCCGGTATCACCACCGAAGGTGAATCGTTTGCCAATGGTATGGAAGGTGTTCAGAATGGCATCGCCCAGATTCCCGGAAAAAATACTGGGCTCTGTGGATGCGTCGTAGGTATATTCGCCTGGCTCTGCGCAGATATCAACGATCTTGCCCTGCTCCACGATCATCATACACTGTCCGTCTGCCACAGCGATTCCGGAACCACTGGTGATGACGTTGTCACTTCCCTTAGTGTTGGAAGAACGCTTGGAGGTGCGCTTCTGGCCTTTTACTGCCAGAACATCATTGTCAATGGAATCACAGTAGAAGAATTCTTTCCACTGATCTGCAAGTGTACCACCTGCTGCACCAAGTGCTGCTTTAATAAGTCCCATAGTTGTAACTCCTTTCTTTTTAACAGCCATTGTCTGTTTTTTTTGCCTCATTATTTATAGTTAAATTTTATCTGATTTTATATAGAAAAACAAGTTACATGTGTAAAAAGACAGGTTTTCGTGATAAAAAGACATTATTTTTATGAAATGGTAATAAGAAATCCGCAGTATATGAATAGTCTGTGCATGATTCATAATACTACGGATTTCTATATGGTAGGAATGAAACTAGGGTTAAAGTATCTGGTTCATTTATATTTTCTGGTTCGTCTGGTTATTCTTCGGAATCTGAAGCGTCAGAGCCTGCACTACTGTCGGAACTGGTCTGGCTGTCAAGATTCTGGTAATACCAGGAGGAGGTGATGGAATCATTGTCCTCCACGTAATTTCCATTGGAATCCATCATATTTCCATCAGAGTCAAACGTGACATCCATCAGATCGGTCTTGGTGGAAGGCATGACGTTCATGGACATGATCTCATCATATTTGGTCTGGAGATTCTCCAGGGAAAATTCATCGCCGATGGAATCGCGGACGCTGTGTACAGAAGCAAGTGCGTCTGTATAATCGGAAAGCTTATATGGCGCATATTCCTGGTTATCATAGCTGTAATGCATTACAAGTGGTGTCATTGATGCATTCTGAACCTGGACGGTAGTCTGATCACCTTCTACAGTCTTCTGGATGGTGAAGGCTGCCATTCCCCCAAGGAGCTGTTTCAAAGTCTCCTGCCCGGTGACGAAATTGCCAAGTGAGTAGTAGATCAGCATATTGTGACCGGAATCATCAGTGAGATAACCATAAGGCTGAAGCACATTGGGATTAGTGCCAAGCACCACATCAACGCCCTGTTCCATAAGGAAATTTGCCCATTCTTTCTCATACTCGGTAGGCATTGGCTCTTCGGTCTTGCCCCAGTTTGCACAGAAGATCACGCAGTCAGCAGAGGATTTGGCCTGTTTCACCGCTGCGGCAACATCTGTGGTGTTAAACGTATCGATCATGGAACCTTTGGAAGATGCTGTAGCACTGGAAGTAGTGGTTCCGCCTGTGCTGTCAGAAGCAACGGCAGAATCCTCTGTGCCGTCTTCTGAACTGTCTGAAGAACTGTCAGTCTGGCTGCCATATGCAGGGAAAGTATAGTTAAGAATCGCAATCTTGATTCCGTTTATTTCGACAATCTTCGGGGCATCGGTACCGGTCTGGCTTTCGTGGATACCTGCCAGAGTTACATCTGGATGGCTGGTTTTCCAATAATTTAAAGTTTCTGTGATCATGGAAGCGCCATTGTCATCGATAAGAGATGTAGCAGAGGTAACCACATTGAATCCGGCATTTACCAGGGCATCCCCGATCTCAGTGGGGGTAGCATATGGAGCCGTACCGCTGACTGCGTTATGGTCTGCAGTAAATGGTGTCTCCTGATTCACGATGGCAACATCTGCCGCCTGTATGTCTGCTTTCAGATTGGTATAAACGCTGTCGTAATTCCATGCGCCGGTATCAGACTGGCCGGAAGCAAGAAGACTTGGCTGTACAAGATTGTCGCCGACTGCAAGAACTGTGGCGGTAGTGACTTCCGGCGCACTGACGGCTGCTTCTTCCTCCTTCTGCTTCTGGGCATCGGCCGCCTTCTTTGCCTGGGCGGCGGGCTGTCGGATCATAGCGTAGTCCATCTGGTTAAAGACCAGGCATAAGACGATCAGAACCGCGATGGATACCAGGAAACTGGTTCTCGAATTCAGACGTTCTTTATAATTTAATGGAAGATTATCTCGTTTTTTCATGGCTTTGTCCTTTATGAATAGTTATAATCATTTTTATTTCATTATAGCAAATTATTGTGAGCAAAGAAAGAAGTTATTACAAAAATCTTACAATTTTTCGTTGATATATTTTTGCAAAACCGGAAACTGTACGGGACCAATTGCCAGAACCTGCCTGTGAAAATCTTTCAGACTGAAGTCCTGGCCAAGAAGTGACTGCTGTTCTTCTCTTAAGTCCAGGAAATTCAGATAGCCTGCATAGTATTTCAGGTAGTTGGCCGGTGTTTCTGTGATATACCGGTAAATTTCAGCCGTAACAGAGGCATCACGGATTCCGAAAAGACCGAGAAACCTGGCTGCCTGGGAGGGAGTCCAGCCCCGGTAATGGATTCCAACATCCAGAAGGGAATAAATACATAGGTTGACGCTGCGGTTCAGCCAGGCCAGGCGGGTGTAGGCTGCTGCTTCCTGGGGAGAAAGCGACGGGTCGGATGCAGTGGTGCCTGTTTTGGTGTTTGAAGAGAGAAACTCTGCTGCGTAATCGTAGGCATAGCTTTCCACGTAAGTTGCCCAACCCTCCACATAGCCACTGTAATCAATGAGATAGCGGATGTGGGACGGATTCTGGCGCCCGAAATAAACGGTCTGGTAAAGATGGCCGGGAAATCCTTCGTGGGAAAGAGTGGTAAAAAGCTCCAGATTGGAAACCGGTCTGCCTTGATTGATATAAATGACATTCGGGGTTCCTGTATCCATAGGCGGTGTCAGGTAAAAAGCAGGGCTGAGAAATTCTTCCATAGATTTATGTACGGACCGGATTTCGAAATCGACAGAAGATATGGTGGGGAAATCCTGCTGAATGTTCTGCTCCAGGGTTTTCATGATCTGTACCGGTTCCATGTCTGGCAGATCCGTTTTCTGCTCAAGATAGGAAAGGAGCTTCGGATATTTTTTTAAAAGGGAAGAAATTTCGTCAGAGTCCGCCAAAAGCTGCTGGGTAAGACGCTTTTCCAGCTTTTCTACCGGCTGATAGATTCCTACCTGGCTTTGGAGCAGATACTGGTAATATTCTTTTCCCCCGGAAAAATCTGCAAGTCCGCCGGTGTTCCTGCCAGTACCCCGGAGCTGCTCAAGGCCGTCTATAAGCTTCTGGTAAGCAGGAAGGACTTTTTCACGGAGAATCTGTTTATGTGTGCGGATCAGCTGCTCCTGATCCCTGGAAGAGAGGTGCCCGTAGTCTTTTAGCTTCTGGGAAAAGATTTCCTGCATATAGTTGGAATCCGGATCCTGGATAAAGGCGCGGCATTGTGCCTGGATGCGGTCCAGGGTTTCGTCACACATGAAAAGGCCTGCGGCGGACTTTTTTTGCTCAAATTCAAGAATACTCTGGAAATACTCTCCGGTGCTGCACAAAAGATTCAGGTAATCTGTAATGTCCTGGTTGTCGTAGAACGCATACTCAGCCAGAAGAACGGGAAGCTGCGCCTGAATGCCGAGACTTGGGCCAAGGGGCTCTTCCAGAAGGTAGTTGTCTCCAAGGGAAGCTTCGGTGTGATAGTAAAGAAGCAGCAGATCAAGGGTCAGCCGGTTGCTGGCAGAAAGCTTTTGGGTGCAAAAGGTCTTCAGTTTTTCCTCGTATTTCTGGCAGGCAGCAGTAGTTTTCTGATTGTCTGTGCTTATGGTGCCAAGAGTAGCGCGTGGACGGGAAATTCCCTGTTTTTCCGGATAAGCAAGAGAATAGTGGAGATTCAGGGCATTTCCAGAAACCTCTTTTTCAAACAGGGTCTCCGTGAATTTTTCAAAACGGGCATTTTCGGAAAAGACATGCGAGGAAAGCCAGGAGGCCGAAAAATACAGGATAAGGAAAACCGGCAGGAGGAAACGTATGGCTTTAGGACCTGTTGCTGGGTGAAGCGTTTTGGACTTGATCTTGGCTATAAAAGACTGAAAAATGGAATGCTTTCTGGGATTAGAGGCGGTAAATCTGGTAGTGTCAGGCATAAAGCTGCCTCCGGAAGCGGGGGATTTCTACTATATTATTGAGAATTTCAGTAGAGTATGCAGGAAATTTGGTTCCATGGTTTTGCGAGTGTGAGGATTGTGTGTACATGCCTGTGGGAATTGTTAAAAATACGCGCGGATTCATGTTGAGGTTTGTTTGATTTTACATAAAAGGAAGAGTTTGAGAAGAGACCTGAAAAATTGACGGTGAAATTTTACTGTGATATTATACACAACTGTTACATACAGTTAATAAAAATGTAATATTTGCAAAGCGGATGGAGCATGCAGATGGTAGAAGTGCTTTTTAAAGAGGACTTGAAAATAAATTTGAGAGGTGTTATGAATGCTGAAAAATAAAGGAAAGAATCTGATCAGTAAGGTAATATTATGCGCAGCTATCTGTGCGCAGGTGGTAGTTCCCCAGACTGTTTTCGGAGCAACGAAGAAGGCTGTGGAAAAAGCAGGGGAGGCGTTTGTGGCGGCTCTGGAGGAAGAAGCAGACACAGAGGTGATTGCAGGAACTGAAAATGAAGTAAAAAATGAAAAGAAAGATGCAGAAGAAAACAAAAATACTGCCGGGACAGAGAATAAAAATGGAGAAGCCTCTGACATGGAGAACACAAGTGATCCTAGTGAGAGCGATCGTGATGAGACTGTAATGTCAGAAGAAGAGCTTCGCCAGCAGATCGTGGACTTTGCCTTGCAGTTCGAAGGAAATCCATATGTCTATGGTGGGACGAGCCTGACAAATGGTGCGGACTGTTCCGGATTTGTGATGTCTGTATTTGCGCAGTTTGGATATTCGCTGCCGCGGGTTGCAGCAGATCAGTACTACCAGTCTGTGAAAAAGAATGTGGCAGACCTGGAACCGGGAGATCTGGTATTTTATGGAAGCGGAATCAGTCATGTAGCCTTGTACATTGGAAATGGACAGATCATTCATGCCAGTACATCTGCATCGGGAATCAAGATTTCCAATTATGATTATGAAACTCCGGCTGGGGTAGGAACTTATATTGAAGCAGATGGGTTTTATAGTGAGTAAAAAAGAAGGACAGGAAGAATAAGTTGTTTATATTTTGCAGGATATTGTAAATACGATATTTTGCATGCCAGAATGTCGAAAAATGTTGAAATTAGCAGATTGCACAAAGAGTTTTTGAAAATGTGGATAGGTGAATAAGAGTGGTAAAAGTTTTCCACTTTTTGAAATATGAAAAAACCTTGAAAAATCAAGTTATGCACAAAGTTATCCACATTATCCACATGGAAAAGCATGTGGATGAGTTGATTTACATAATGGAGAGAGAAACAAATGTTTTGGTTATTGTTATGAAAATGGAAAAAACGACAAAAATCGGCAAAAAGGTATTGACTTTTTTGAAATCAAAATATTGAAGAATATTCACGGAAAATATCACAATTTGGATTGTAAAAAGAGAATTTTCTGACAATACGGGACGCGAGAGAAGGGGCATGGTGCCGCCGGACAAGTGCTGCGTTTTGTGATTTCTTTCGCGCGCTTATTTGCACTCTCGCTGGCAAACTCGCCTTTCGGGCTCAGACAGTGCCAGCAAGAGCGCAGCTAGCGCGAAAGAAATCACAAAGCCTCGCAATTTGTCCGGCAGCACCATGCCCCTTCTCTCGCTGGTTGTGGTAGTGGGAAATTTGTTATGGCGGACGTGGGCGCTTCACTGCACTGGGTGATGGGAGGCGTGGGTACGGATATCTTGATCGTTATTGGATAAGATCGTGGAAATAAAGAAAGAGAAAGAATTAAGAATAACAGTGTAAGCCTTATGTAAATATCTTGTTATACTTACTATTTATAGTATAGGCGTGAATACTGTGTATTCAAGTTGGGAGTTGCATTAAAAGATGTAAAAAAGATGTTAGAAAGTTATTTGGAGATATGTACAAGAACCTTCAAACCCGCATAAACACTGGATTTTCACGCACAAAAAAACACCGTCCCCGCGGCAATCGCTTTGTCCGCAAAAACAGTGCTTTCAGTGCGCCTTCAGGGGTTCGAACCCTGGACACCCTGATTAAGAGTCAGGTGCTCTACCAACTGAGCTAAAGGCGCTTTTCTTATTTCGTTGATTTGTTACTCCCTCAACGCAAGATGTATTATATATCAGGTGCGCACCAAAAGTCAATAGGAATTTTATAATTTTTTTAAATTTTTTCGAAAACTTTTACGATTGTGCTCGTAGAGAGGAATTTTGCTATTTTGTGTGCCTGGGGTGTGGCCTTTACACACAAAATAGCAATCCTTCAACTGTGTATTACAGCAATCCCAGTAAATCCTCCCGGCTCATGCTGCCAAGCTGTCCCATATCGCCGCTAATAATCTGTTCAGCCAGGTCCTGTTTGGCCGCTTGCAGCTTCTGGATTTTTTCCTCGATGGTATTTCTGGCGATGAGCTTGTACACGGTGACCTTCTTCGTCTGGCCGATGCGGTGGGCACGGTCAGTAGCCTGGTTCTGCACAGCTTGATTCCACCAGGGGTCATAGTGGATGACTACATCCGCACCGGTAAGATTCAGTCCTACACCTCCGGCTTTCAGGGAAATCAGAAATACAGGGATGGTTCCGGCGTTAAATTGTTTCACCAGCTCCTGGCGGGTCTGTTTGGAAGTTTCTCCTGTGATAATAAAATATGGAAGGTTTTCCTTCTCCAGAAGCTCCTGCAAAATAGCAAGCATGGAGGTAAACTGGGAAAATAAAAGCATCCGGTGACCACCGTCGATGGCACTCTGGATCAGCTGCATACAGCTTTCGGCTTTGGCAGATTCTCCACGATAATTTTCAAAGCAAAGAGAAGGAGAGCAGCAGATCTGCCGAAGCTTGGTAAGTTCGGCCAGTATCTGCAATTTACTTTTGTTAAATTCCCCCGCATCCTGCTGGGCAATTTTTTCTTTCATATGTGCAACCTGGGCATCATATAACTTTTGCTGGGCATCCTCAAATTTTACATAACGGACTTCTTCCAGCTTTTCCGGAAGATCTTTCAGCACATCTTCTTTGAGACGGCGCAGAACAAAAGGAGAAACCATTTTCTGCAGCCGGGTCATGGCTTCCTGATCCTCATTTTTTACAATTGGAGTCTCGAATTCCTTTTTAAAGGTATCGTAGCCATAAAGGAAGCCTGGCATGAGATAATCGAAAATACTCCAAAGCTCGCTAAGCCGGTTCTCGATCGGTGTACCGGTAAGGGCATAACGGGTCTGGCTGTGAATAACCTTAACGGATTTGGCAGCAGCAGTTGTATGATTCTTAATGTACTGTGCTTCGTCAATGATCTGGTATAAAAATTCGATATTTTCATACTGGTCAATATCTCTTTTTAAAAGGTCGTAAGAGGTAACCAGCACATCGGAGTCTGTGTATGCCTGAAGTTTCATCTGGCGCTCAAACTGACTTCCGGTAATTAAAGAAACTTTTAGTTCCGGGGCAAATCTGGCAAGTTCTTCTCCCCAGTTGAAAACAAGGGCGGCAGGAGCTACTACCAGTGAAGTACCGGTTTTGCCTTCCTGTTTGGCTGCAAGGAGAACTGCGATCACCTGCAATGTTTTTCCAAGTCCCATGTCGTCAGCAAGAATGCCGCCAAATCTCCACGCCTCCAGGGTACGCAGCCATTTGTAACCGTTTTTCTGGTATTTTCGCATAATTTTGGAAAGGCTTTCCGGCTCTTCGAAATCCGCGTCGTTGATGGTCTTGAAGCTTTTGACTATTTCACGGAAATGGCGGTCACGGTTGGCGTATATGTTTTCGTTACTTTCCAGCATCTGATCCAGATATAAGGTGCGGTATGCAGGAATGTGCATTTTTCCCTTGACAAATTCCCGTGGAGTGAGATGAAGGGTTTTCATCAGATCTGCCAGTGATTGCAGATCCTGTTCCTGAAGATTGACAAATTCGCCACTTTTCAGCCGGTAATATTTTTTCTTTAGCTGATAGCTCTTCAGAATGTCAAGAAGCTCCTGAAGGGAAATATCGTCTGTGGAAATATCCAGATCCAGAAGTCCGCCGGACAGGGACACGCCCACGGCGACCTTTACGGTTTTTAAAGTATGGTGGTTGCGGAAACGGTTTGTACAGCGCACTTCCCCAAGCTCCATAAGAGCCTCTGTTCCGTAGGCCATTAGCTGATAGATCAGGTTTTCATCCTGGTTGCAATGAAACTCATCAAGGTCAGGATTATAATAAGGCAGCCATTGTTCCACCTGATGGAGAATATTTTTTTCCAGTGAGAAATCCCGGAAGTGTTCCTCCATTTGGTGCTTCCCGGGGAAATAGAGCTTTCCTACAGAAAATTCCCTTTTTCCATAGAATGCACTTATTTTACAGGTAGCATTGTCATTTTCCATATCCAGATAGAAGACGAAACGAACCTCCGGAGTCAGATATCGTCTGAATTTCTCCGGATTTTCTTCTGTAATATCGGCTACTTCCTGAAGCTGGGGCAGCACATTGTGGTAAAAGTTGGACAAGGTGTTTCGTCCCATCTGGAAATGGAACTGTCCGCTCCGGGAAAGCTCCGTAAGGGGACGTACTTTTTCCATAAAGTCTGGTTCGGTTCTGCAAAAGTAGTTGTCCTGGATAAAATAAGCAAAATCCATACCCTGGAAAAGCTCTGGCAGGGTACCGCTTACGGTGACTCCGTCGAATTGCTGCTTTCCTTTGGAGGCATCCTGGATGTGTATGGAAACCTGTGGATTACCAATGCTGCAGTGGAGCTGGGCTTTTTTTCGTGTGGCATCGGCAGATTTGTCTTCAAAATCAATTTTCCCGTCACCCATATTTTCATAAAAGCTGTCAATCCGCCAGCCAAAAAGCTCCAGGGAACTGCCTACGTCAAATTTTTTTGGTAAATAAATGCCGGAATTCTGGATGTTTTCCACGAAGCGCTTTTCCTCACGTGCAATCTGGTCAATGAAGCGGATCCATTTGCGGCTTTCTTCTGTGAAATCCTGCATTTTGTGACTAAGCTTGGTGGAAGTTCCGTATTGGACAGTTTCTCCATCATGTACCTGGCGGCAGAAGCTGCCTAAATTTTTTACCACAAACATTTTATCCGTTCCAACCTTAAAGGAAACGGACAGCTTTTTTCCTTTTTGCGTCAGTCTTGGAACCAGAGTCACATTTGGGGAGGTGGATTCTGACTGCTCTTTCTGGAGATTTTTCAGGTGGCTTTTGCGGTAAGCATTCAACAGATAATCTCCGTTCATGTCTGTGGCATCAGAAAGATTGTTCTGCTTCAGGTAATCCCGGAGATAAAAAGCAAGGGCTGCAGTATACTGACATTGGGGATTGTTCGAGAACCAGCCCCAGTATTTCCGGCTGCATTCCGGGCAGAAGCATCTTGCCTCTTCAATTTTATTGTGGGAAAAGAGAAAATGAGTATTGAAGCTTCTTCCGGCTGCGTCAAATTCGGCCTCGATCTGGCCCAGGCTTTCACCGGTGAGGTGGTCATAGCCGCTGGAGAGGTCAGTGATGTGTATTTTATTCTGGTGATAGATGGCTTCGCCTTTTTTTCGTTCTTTGGAGGGAAGCTCCAGGGAGTTAAAAATTTTATTACCGTCGAAGTATTTATAAGACTCCAGTTTCTGCAGACTTTCTTCCATAAGGGAGAAGTCTTCGGAGTCCTCTACGTCCTGAGAGCCGCCAAGAAGCTGGTAGGAGTCGTCTGGATTTTGTTCCTTTGGTAATTCCTGGGAAGGGTGTTCCTTTTGGAAACTGTATTCTGTAGTATTCGGCTCTGTTTTGGCCTTTTTTTGACGTTGTCTTAGTTCATCAAATTCCATACGACTTTTTCTCCTGTTGTATTTCAAAATCGTTTTTTGTTTTGCGTTTCTTGGTTTCTCTGGGATTCCTGAATTTTCTGAAATTTAGAGCCTGTTCGAAAAAGGCTCTAGTCTTTTTTCTCCTTTTTCTCTTTTGGAAACATGTTGTCCAGCGTTTTCGACAGCTCGTTGGCATGTTTTCTGATGCCGGAAAAGTGGCTGCCCATATTTTTGTGTTCATAGCTGAACTGGGCGGCATATTTCTGCAGGGGACTGGTTCGCTTCATAATAAAATCTCCTGGGAAAAGAGTTCTTTCATTATAATATGATGTCAGTGTCAAATAGTCACAGAAAATCCCGGATACGCACAACGCTGTTTCTTGTACACCGTACAAAAAAGTCCATTTTTCATGTATTTATCTGCGGATAATCATCTTACAAATAGGATTCCCTATAGAAGAAAATTTCTCTTCATATTCTGTCATTACATTTCCCACCATCATTTCTTCATTATGGTGCAGGTCGAAGGTGTGGGCGTCCAGCTTCCAGCCGGCCTCTGGTACTTCTTCCAGGGAAAAGTCAAACAGGCCACGGTTGTCGGTTTTGAATTCGATGGTGCCGTCTTCTTTCAGAATTTTGTCATAGCGGGCAAGAAATTCCCGGGAGGTGAGGCGGCGGGAAGCGTGGCGGGCTTTGGGCCATGGATCGGAAAAGTTGAGATAGATTTTGGAAACCTCGTCTTTTTCGAAAACCTCTGGGAGAAGGCGTGCATCCATGCGCATGAATTTCAGATTGGAAAGCTCCTGTCCTTCTTCTGCAAGTGCTTCCTTTTTCTGGATGGCACGAAGAAGCACGCTGTCATACATTTCGATTCCGATATAATTAATTTCCGGGTGTATTCTTGCCATATCCATAAGGAAGCGGCCTTTTCCCATGCCGACTTCCAGGTGGATGGGCTGGTCTTGCGGGAAAACTTTGTCCCAGTGTCCTTTATTCTCCTGTGGATTCTGGATCACGTAGATACTTTCTTCAATTGCGTCTTTGGCGCCTGGTATATTTCTAAGTCGCATAAATTCAAATTCCTCCTGTTGAAATTACATCTTATATAAAAATGGTAAGATGCCAGGGGCAAAAGTTCGGAAAAAGGTTCGTGACTGCACCATAAAATTTTTTACTTTTGCCCCTGGTGCTCCATCCAGCCGGTAATTGTACTTTCAGTGCAAAAACAAGCGGTGCTGAAAATACGGTTACTGGCCGGATGGAGTACTGGCATCATGGTAACGGATAGAGTTAACTTCCCAAATAAGCTGCATAAATTATATATCCAGTTTAATATACATGATTTCCTGTTTTTTCGCAATAATATTGATATCCAAGCCTGCAAAGGAGGAGTTTTTGGCACATGCTTTAGAAAGACTGACTATGACTGAAATTGAACGGGCGCGAAATGGCCGCTGAAAGCTTTATTGGAATGAGAAATCCGGTAAAACGGCGAATTCTGGCAAAATACACAAAAACAGAGAAAAAAAGGTGTTTTTTCCTATTATATTGAATACACGTACCTTTTATAAGATTTTGATATGGTTGATTTTGAAAAGATTGTTAATTTTTAGTCACATTATCTGGAATTGTAGTGTTTTTTTGTGAAAATTTTAGGCAAACTTTGACTGGCATTTTGCGTGAAATGGGTGTATCATACTTAAAAATTGAAAAGGAGGGGAAAAATGGAACAGATAATCGGTAAGTTATCCGAGATAGAGACCACTGCAGAGAGCATTATGAAGGATGCCATGCAGCAGAAGAAAGCTCTTTCAGCCGAGATGGAAAGGCAGTCTAAGGAATTTGACACCCAGCTGGAGAAACAGACCGAAGAGCAGATTCAGGAAATTCGCCGTAATCTTGAAGGTGAGAAGGATAAGCGCTTGTCTTCCCTGCGTGAAGATACACAGGCATCTTTGAGTCAGCTTGACGCGTACTATGCTAAGAATCACGAACGCCTTTCCAGAGAAATTTTTGAAAAGATCATTCAGGAGGAAGTGATGTAATGGGAAGCGTTCTTTCCTACAGCGGAGTTTCCACGAAAATACGCGCTATGAGCAGCCATCTGGTGACAGATGAGCAGCTTCAGGAAATTGTCCGTTTTTCGGACGTTCCACAGGTAGTTTCCTATTTGAAGAAAACGCCGGAATATGCGAAGAAATGGTCTGATCTTGATGAGAATAATCTTCATCGAGGAGAGATCGAGAAGCTTCTGAAGAAATCTATTTTCGGAAATTTCTCCCGTATTTACAATTTTGCAAATAAAGAACAGCGCAAATTTCTGGCACTTTATTCCAAGCGCTACGAAATCCGTGTTCTGAAAGAGATTCTTACGAACCTCTTTGATCACAGAAGCACTGATCCTGTGGATATGAGTCCTTACCGTGACTTTTTCCTGCATCATTCCAAGCTGGACATTGACAGGCTGGCTGGTGCCGGAAATATGGATGAATTCATGACAGCCCTGAAGGGAAATGAATTCTACGCTCCACTTCAGAGCGTATATGAGAACGGCAATGGGCATTTATTTGACTATGGAATGGCTCTTGATCTTTATTATTTCAATCAGATCTGGGCTGTCCGCAAAAAGTTATTCAAGGGAAATGATCTGGACGAGATCACCAAGGCTTATGGCGAGAAATTTGATATGCTGAATCTGCAGTTCATCTTAAGATCCAAGCGTTATTACAAAATGGAGCCGGCAGCCATCTACGCACAGCTGATTCCCGTGAATTATAAACTAAAGAAAGAAGAAATCACAGCTATGGTGGAAGCTACCAGCAGCGAAGAAGGGGAGCAGATTTTTGCCCGTACCTGGTACGGCCGGAAATATCAGCAGCTGAACCTGATTTCCATGGAAGAGCTTTACAACAATCTGCTGCGGACCGTACTGGAGAAGGAAGCCCGCAAGGATCCCTATTCAGTAGCTGTTTTGTATTCTTATCTTTATCACAAGGAACATGAGGTAAACCGTCTGACCATCGCACTGGAGTGCGTCCGCTACCAGGTAGATCCAGACGAGGCAATGCGTTATGTTCACAACAATTAGTAACCCGGAGGTAGCAATGTGATTGAAAAAATGAAATTTGTCAGCATTACCGGGCCTAAGGAGGATATCGACAGAGTAGTAAATACTTATCTTTGCCGATATGAGATTCATCTGGAGAATGCTCTTACAGAGCTTACTGATGTGAAGAATCTCTCCCCTTACCTTGAGATCAATCCGTACAAAGAGGCTCTTAGCACTGTTGGAAGTCTCTATGAAGAGGTTGAGAACCCGGAGCAGGTTTCTGCGAAGAAACTGCCAATCGAAAAAGCTCTCTCTAATGTACAGCAGATCAAAGAAGAGACCGATGTCCTTAACAAGACACGCCAGGAGCTGGAGGAGAAGCGTGATTCCCTTGCAGAATCCGTCCGTATCATTTATCCGTTCCGAAATGTAAACTTTGATGTGCAGTCCATCCTGAAAATGCGTTATATTCATTATCGTTTTGGAAGGATTGAGAAAGGTTATTTCGAGAAGTTTAAAACTTACATTTATGATAATCTGGATACGATTTTCATTAAATGTGATGAAGACGACCGTTATATCTGGGGAATTTACTTCGTTCCCGTTCATGAAGCACAGCGGATCCATGCCGTATATTCTGCTATGCACTTTGAAAAGATTTATGTCCCGGATCAGTATGATGGAACTGCCAAGGATGCTTATACAGCACTGGAAGCAGAGTACAAAAAGGTGATTGCTGACCTGGATGCAAACAAAGCGGCAAGAAAAGCTTTCTTTAAGAAATATGCGTCAGACCTTGCTTCTGCGAAGCTGACACTTTCCCAGTTCTCACGGAACTTTGATATCCGTAAGCTGGCAGCTTGCACACATGGCGATAATAAGTCAGAGGATGTGTCTGCTGATTATAAGCCGAAGGAACCGTTTTATATTCTTTGCGGCTGGATGACAGAGAAAGATGCCAAGGCTTTCCAGAATGATATTTCCGGAGATGCCCGTATTTTCTGTCTGATCGAGGAAGAGCAGCATGAGGAGGCACACAAGACACCGCCTACCAAGCTGAAGAATCCTAAGCTTTTCAAGCCATTCGAAATGTACACCAAAATGTATGGCCTTCCTGCTTATGGGGAGATGGATCCGACCTGGTTTATCGCCCTTACTTATTCCTTTATTTTCGGAGCTATGTTCGGAGATGCAGGACAGGGACTGGTTTTACTTATTGGCGGATTCCTTCTTTACAAGTTCAAACATATGGATCTTGCCGGAATCATTAGCTGTGCCGGAATTTTTTCCACATTCTTTGGCTTCATGTTCGGCAGCTTCTTCGGATTTGAGGATATAATAGAACCAATCTGGCTGCGTCCGATGGATGCCATGATGGATGTGCCTTTTATTGGAAAACTGAACACCGTATTTATTATAGCCATCGGCTTTGGTATGGGAATCATTCTTCTGTGTATGATCTTTAATATTATGAATTCCCTGAAAGCAAAGGACACTGAGAAGGTATGGTTCGATACCAACTCTGTTGCAGGCCTTGTATTCTATGGCTCAGCAGTAATCGTAATCGCTCTGTTCATGACAGGCCATAAGCTTCCTGGCGGCATCGTTCTTTGCATTATGTTTATTCTGCCACTGCTTGTAATGTTCTTAAAAGAGCCTCTTACAAACCTTGTGGAAAAGAAGCCGGCCGCTTTTGAAGGCGGTGTGGGAATGTTTATCGTTCAGGGATTTTTCGAAATGTTCGAGGTTCTTCTGAGCTACTTCTCCAACACACTTTCCTTCGTGCGTATCGGAGCTTATGCAGTCAGCCATGCAGCTATGATGCAGGTTGTGCTGATGCTGGCGGGCGCTGAGAACGGAAGCCCGAACTGGGTTGTGATCGTTCTTGGAAATATTTTCGTGTGCGGTCTTGAGGGCCTGATTGTTGGTATTCAGGTACTGAGACTTGAGTATTACGAGATGTTCAGTCGTTTCTACAAAGGAAGCGGAAGAAAATTCGAGCCTTTCCGTTCTGACGCGGAGGCGAAATAAGACTTACGGTTCATTCAATGAACATGAGATAAGAACAGCAATATTGAGTAGGCTGTTGTATGGCAGTAAATATGAAAAAATATTCTGTGAGATATTTATTATATGTCCCGGCATGAAACGGTGACATTACAAATGTGAAAACACGAGGAGGTCAATTATCATGACAGTTATGACACAGATTATCTTAGCAGTAGCGCTTGTATTAAGCATTATCGTTCCATTTGGTTATTATTTCATCGGCGAGAAGAGCCGTGGACGTTACAAAACAACAATCGCAACAAATGCATTTTTCTTCTTTGGTACCATGTTAGTAGCAGCAATGGTTATGTTTGCAGGAAGCTCTTCTGTACAGGCTGCAGCAGGCACTGAGGCAGGTATTGCAACAGGTCTTGGATATATTGCAGCAGCTCTTGTTACAGGTCTTTCCTGTATCGGTGGTGGTATTGCCGTAGCCAGTGCGGCAAGTGCAGCTCTTGGTGCAATCAGCGAAGATCAGAGTATCCTTGGTAAATCCCTTATCTTCGTAGGTCTTGCCGAAGGTGTTGCTCTTTACGGTCTGATCATTTCCTTCATGATCATCGGTAAATTATAATTATGAAAATGTTTTTGATCAGTGACAACATCGATACCTGTACAGGGATGAGACTGGCAGGTGTGGAAGGCGTGGTAGTCCATGAGCGTGAGGAACTGAAGGATGCTCTGGAGAAAGCAATCGCCAACAAAGAAATCGGGATTCTTCTCCTGACCGAGAAATTCGGCAGGGAGTTTCCCCAGATCGTGGACGATGTAAAGCTGAACCATAAAACGCCTTTGATCATCGAAATCCCTGACAGGCATGGTACAGGTCGTGGACCTGATTTTATCACTTCATATGTGAACGAAGCCATTGGCTTAAAGTTATAGGCAGGAGAAGACCAAGCATGACAATTGAAGAAAAACTGCAGCATTTCTACGACACTTCTGTTGCGGAAGCCCAGACACAGGCACAGGCCGAACTGGATGCACATAAGAAGAGTCTTGACGAAATGCTGAAAAAGCATAAAGAATCAAGAAAAATGGATGCCGAGGCACAGATCAAAGCAGAGACAGAGAATGCTACCCGTGAGGTAAACAAGGCACTCTCTGCAGAGCAGCTGACTTTAAGACGTGACTGGACAACCAAACAGAATGAGCTTAGAAATGAGCTTTTTGTAGAAGTGAAGAACCATCTGGAAGACTTCATGGAAAGCCCTGAATACCAGGACTATCTTTGCCAGAAGATCCAGAAGGCCAGAGAATTTGCGGGAAATGACCAGATTTTTATCTATCTTTCCCCGGAAGATTCCGCATTACAGCGTTCCATCGTTGCAAAAACAGGATTTACAGTTGAGATTTCTGACGAGCCGTTTATGGGCGGTATCAAAGCGACGATCCCTGCTAAGAATATCCTGATCGACAATTCTTTCATGGGCGCTTATGAGAAGCTGAAAAAAGAATTCAAATTTGACGGAGGGCTGAGCCATGAGTAAAACAGGTATTATCTACGGCGTTAACGGTCCTGTTATCTATCTGAAAGGCGATCCGGGATTTAAGATTTCCGAGATGGTTTATGTTGGACCTGAGAAACTGGTAGGAGAGGTCATTGGTCTGAAAAAAGGCATGACTACGGTACAGGTTTTCGAGGAGACAACAGGACTGAAGCCAGGGGATACAGTAATAGGAACAGGCGATGCCATTTCCGTTCTTCTTGGACCGGGTATCATTCATAACATTTTCGATGGTATCCAGCGTCCGCTGGAGGAGATTGCGAAAACCTCCGGAAAATATATTTCCCGTGGTGTCAGCGTTGATTCCCTTGACACCTCTAAGAAATGGGATGTTCATGTAACTGTTAAAGTAGGAGATATGGTTAGCGCAGGCACAATTATCGCAGAGACACAGGAGACAGCTTCCATTCTTCACAAATCCATGGTTCCGCCTACAATCGGAGAGGCTGAGGTTATCAAGGCTGTTCCGGACGGAGCTTATACAATCCTTGATCCCATCGTAACGGTCCGTCTTTCTGATGGCAGTGAGCGTGATATCGCTCTTGCACAGAAATGGCCGATCCGTGTGCCAAGACCTACTTACAAGCGTTTCCCTGCAAGTGTACCGCTTGTAACCGGACAGCGTATCCTGGATACTCTTTTCCCAATCGCAAAAGGTGGTACAGCAGCGATTCCTGGAGGTTTCGGTACTGGAAAAACCATGACACAGCATCAGATCGCAAAATGGTCTGATGCAGATATCATTATCTATATCGGTTGTGGTGAGCGTGGAAACGAGATGACACAGGTTCTGGAGGACTTCAGTAAACTGATCGACCCGAAATCTGGCAACCTGATGATGGATCGTACTACTCTGATCGCCAATACATCTAACATGCCTGTTGCAGCCCGTGAGGCTTCTATTTACACAGGTGTTACACTGGCTGAGTATTACCGTGACATGGGTTATGATGTTGCCATCATGGCAGACTCTACTTCCCGTTGGGCTGAGGCTCTTCGTGAGTTGTCCGGACGTCTGGAAGAAATGCCGGCTGAGGAAGGTTTCCCGGCATACCTGGCTTCCAAGCTTTCTGCTTTCTATGAGAGAGCTGGTATGATGCAGAACTTAAATGGAACAGAGGGTTCTGTTTCCATTATCGGAGCGGTTTCCCCACAGGGTGGTGACTTCTCCGAGCCTGTTACACAGAATACAAAGCGTTTCGTACGCTGCTTCTGGGGACTGGATAAATCTCTGGCATATGCCCGTCATTTCCCGGCTATCCACTGGCTGACAAGTTACAGTGAGTATCTGGAGGATTTAAGCCCATGGTACAGAGATCATGTATCAGCCAAGTTTGTAAGTGACCGTAACCAGCTGATGGCGATCCTGAACCAGGAGAGCTCCCTGATGGAGATCGTTAAGCTGATCGGTAGTGATGTCCTTCCAGATGACCAGAAGCTGACTCTGGAGATCGCAAGGGTTATCCGTCTTGGATTCCTTCAGCAGAATGCATTCCATGCAGAGGATACCTGCGTGCCTATGAGCAAGCAGTTCAATATGATGGAAATCATCCTTTATCTTTATGAGAAATGCCGTTCCCTTGTAAATCAGGGGATGCCTGTTTCCGTACTGAAAGAGGACAATATTTTTGAACGTGTTATTTCCATCAAATATGATGTTCCGAATAACAAACCTGAGATGTTTGACCAGTATAAGGCAGATATCGACAGATTCTACGATAATGTATTAGAGAGAAACGGCTGATAGGGAGGTAAGTTTTTTATGGCAATTGAATATTTAGGCCTTAGTGAAATAAACGGCCCTCTTGTAGTTCTGGAAGGCGTTAAAAACGCTTCCTACGAGGAAATCGTCTCCTTCCGTATGGATGACGGTACCGAGAAACTTGGCCGTATCATTGAAATATACGAAGATAAAGCAGTTATTCAGGTTTTCGAGGGTACAGACAACATGTCCCTTGGAAACACCCATACACGTCTTAGCGGACATCCTATGGAAATCGGACTTTCCCCGGAAATCCTGGGACGTACCTTTAATGGTATCGGACAGCCAATCGATGGTCTTGGAGAGATTACCCCTGAGGTAAGCCTGAACATCAATGGTCTGCCGCTGAACCCGGTTACCCGTGAGTACCCGCGAAACTATATTAATACCGGTATTTCCGCAATTGATGGTCTGACCACACTGATCCGTGGACAGAAGCTTCCGATTTTCTCCGGAAATGGTCTTCCCCATGACAAGCTGGCTGCACAGATCGTGCGTCAGGCTTCTCTGGGTGCTGATTCTGATGAGAATTTCGCTATCGTATTTGCTGCAATGGGTGTTAAATACGATGTCGCAGAGTTCTTCCGCAGAACCTTCGAAGAGAGTGGAGCTTCCGATCACGTTGTTATGTTCCTGAACCTGGCAAATGATCCGACAGTAGAGCGTCTTCTGACTCCGAAGATCGCCCTGACTGCAGCTGAGTATCTTGCTTTTGAAAAGGGTATGCATATCCTGGTTATCCTTACAGATATCACTTCTTTCTGTGAGGCTATGCGTGAGGTTTCTTCCTCTAAAGGTGAGATTCCTTCCCGTAAAGGTTATCCTGGATACCTTTACAGTGAACTTGCTACTTTGTATGAGCGTGCAGGTATTGTGGCTGGCGGTACCGGTTCTGTTACCCAGATCCCGATCCTGACCATGCCAAATGATGATATTACCCATCCGATCCCTGACCTTACCGGTTATATTACTGAGGGTCAGATCGTTCTGGACAGACAGCTTCATGGACAGGGTATTTACCCGCCGATCAATGTTCTGCCGTCTCTTTCCCGTCTGATGAAGGATGGTATCGGTGAAGGCTTTACAAGAGCGGATCACCAGGATGTTGCCAACCAGCTTTTCTCCTGCTATGCGAAGGTGGGAGATGCCAGAGCCCTTGCTTCTGTTATCGGTGAGGATGAGCTTTCACCTCTGGATAAGAAGTATCTGGAATTTGGTAAAGCATTTGAGTCTGAGTTTGTAGGTCAGACAGATACAGAGAACAGAAGTATCATTGATACCCTGAATAAGGGCTGGGAGCTTCTGGGTATGCTTCCGAAGGAAGAACTTGACCGTATTGATACAAAGATCCTGGATCAGTATTATCACGAAACGACCAAATAAAGAGTGAGGTGACGTAAATGGATCCGAATACCTTTCCGACCAAAGGTAATTTAATTCTGGCTAAAAATTCACTTGCTCTTTCCCGTCAGGGTTATGAACTGATGGATAAAAAGCGTAATATTCTGATTCGTGAGATGATGAATCTGGTTGATCAGGCGAAGGATATCCAGGGACAGATCGATGAGACGTTCCGTACTGCGTATGAGGCCCTTCAGAAGGCGAATATGGAGATGGGTATCGCGTTTGTGTATCAGATTTCCCATACGGTGCCGGTGGAGAATTCTATCCGTATCAAGACACGTAGTGTTATGGGTACGGAGATCCCGCTGGTGGAGTATGATAAGTCGGGGAATACGCCCACATATGCTTATTATAGTACGAAGATGTCTCTGGATGAGGCGAAGGCGGCTTTTGAGAAGGTGAAGGAGCTTTCTATCAGGTTGTCTATGATTGAGAATTCGGCGATTCGTCTGGCCAGCAATATTAAGAAGACGCAGAAGAGGGCGAATGCGCTTAAGAATATTACGATTCCGAAGTTTGAGGCTCTTACCAAGGATATTTCGAATGCTTTGGAGGAGAAGGAGCGTGAGGAATTTACACGTTTGAAGGTTATTAAGAGGATGAAGCAGGGTGCTTGAGGCGCCCTGTTTTTTTGTGTGTATAGGGGACGTGAGAGGAAGTGGGGGCCGCCTGGGGGCGGTGGCGAAATGGGGCGTCTGGCTGCGCCGCCTAGTGACATAAACAATTGCAAACTCGCCCTTGGCAGGGCTCAGACAGTGCAATTGTTTATGTCGCTATGCTCGCCAGACGTCCCATTTCGCCAATGCCCCCAGGCGGCCCCCACTTCCTCTCACTGGTTATTGGCGGAGGGGGAAAACAGGACGGCGGCTGCGGGGGGAGGTAGTGGGAGATGGGAAGGGTGTGACGCAGCGCCTGGGCTGGGAGGGGGAAGGGGCAGTGTATTTCGGAAAAGTCGCAGGTGATACTTGGTTTTGAGGATTGTTATTGACGGAGGGGAAACAGGACGGCGGCTGCGGGGGGGGGAGGTAGTGGGAGATGGGGAGGTTGTGACGCAGCGCCTGGGCTGGGAGGGGGAAGGGGCAGTGTATTTCGGAAAAGTCGCAGGTGATACTTGGTTTTGAGGATTGTTATTGACGGAGGGGGAAACAGGACGGCGGCTGCGGGGGGAGGTAGTGGGAGATGGGGAGGTTGTGACGCAGCGCCTGGGCTGGGAGGGGGGAAGGAAAGGAAGGGATTGCGCCTGTGGACGGGAGTTCACAGTTTGTTACGAGGGTGCGCACGGAATGAACACAGTTTTCCCATTAATTGAACACATTTTGTCTGTATATTAGTTGTCATAAGGAACACAACAAAATGACTCGGGCGGAGCGGTAATGAGGGGCTTCGCTGGAGCGTGTGAATATGATTACAGAAAGGATATGAATGGGTATGAAACGTAGATATTTAGCGGTTTTGATGGGGATTATGGTAGCAACGACTTCTGTTCCGGCTATGGTTTATGCGGAGGATAGTAAGGAGGCAGCTGTGGATGAGACAGGGAAAAATGGTGAGGATGCAGAAGTTTCGGATGGGAATGATGCGGATAGTCAGGAGAATGTGGTGCTTGGAGAGGTTAAGTCGGTTTCTGATTCGGGGATTACCATTGCGGTTGGGACTATGAAGGAAATGGGACAGCCTGGAGAGGCACCGGAGAAGCCGGATGGAGATGAAGCGGATGGCGAGAGTGAAGAGAATGGGGCAAATCAGGAGGAAAAAGATGATGGTAATGGTAGTGCGGCGCCTTCTATGTTGGATCTGACCGGTGAGGAGCAGACGATTGCCGTTACTGAGGATACTGTGATCACAAAGCAGTCTGGCGGTATGGGACAACCGGGAGGAGAGGCACCGGAGAAGCCAGATGGAGACAATCAGGATGGGGAAACACCTGAGGAGCCAGAGGGTGACAGCCAGGATGCAGAGGGTACAGAAATCTCACTTTCCGATATTCAGGAGGGCGATATTGTTTCCATTACTTTGGATGAGGATGGAGATGCAGCCACGATTACGGTTATGTCCATAGAAACGGGTGCGCAGGGAGTCCCTGGTGGGGATGGTCAGGGTGCACCAGGACAGAGTGGTCCTGGGGGCCAGTCCCGGGGTGTGGACAGCTATACGGCTGTAAATGAATATACAGAAGATACAACCGTATCAAATGAAACAATTGAGTCAACTGGTACGGATGAGAATGGCGCGTTGATCTCTTCTGGCGCAACTGTTACGCTGGATAATGATACGGTCACAAGAACCTCCGGGGAAAGTACTGGAGGGGATAATTCCAGCTTTTATGGTGTGGGTGCAGCGGTTCTGGCAACAGATGGTACTGCTTATGTGAAAGACGGCAGTGTGACCACAGATGCAGCTGGTGGAGCAGGCCTTTTTGCGTATGGTGACGGAACGGTATATGCTTCAGGTACAACTGTGAAGACAACACAGGATACCTCAGGCGGTATTCATGTGGCTGGTGGTGGAACCTTGTATGGATGGGATCTGAATGTGGAGACGGATGGAGAGTCTTCCGCAGCAATCCGAAGCGACAGAGGCGGTGGAACCATGGTTGTAGATGGTGGAACTTATGTATCGAATGGTGTTGGTTCTCCTGCCATTTACAGTACAGCCGATATTGCAGTCAGCAATGCAAGTCTGACAGCCAACGGTTCAGAAGCAGTCTGCATAGAAGGACTGAATTCCATTCATCTTTATGACTGTAACTTAACGGGAAACATGAGTGATCTGGACCAGAATGACAATACCTGGACGGTAATTCTTTATCAGAGAATGTCTGGGGATTCGGAGGTTGGAAATAGTACCTTCCAGATGGATGGCGGAAGTCTGACATCTGAGAATGGTGGTGTATTTTATACAACCAATACAGAAAGCACCATTACTTTAAATAACGTGGATATTAACTATAACGATGACAACGAATTTTTCCTGCAGTGTACAGGAAATACCAACCAGAGAGGCTGGGGACAGTCTGGAGCTAATGGAGCGGACTGCCATTTTACTGGTATCAGCCAGGATATGCAGGGAAATGTGATATGGGATTCTATCAGTGACCTGGATTTTTATCTTACAGATGGCAGCAGCCTGACAGGTGCTGTTGTGAATGATGAGAGCTATGCTGGTGAAGGTGGAGACGGATATTGCAATGTTTATGTAAGCGCAGATTCCACCTGGACAGTTACTGGAGACAGTACAGTTTCGTCCCTGGAAAATGCGGGAACAATTGTAGATAATGATGGAAAAACGGTAACTATTCAGGGAACTGATGGAACTGTTTATGTAGAAGGTGACAGTGGGTATACCATTACCACTGGTTCCTACAGTGATTCCGTTGATCTGTCAGGTGCAACTTCCATTCAGGATCAGAGTGCTTATACAGTGGAGAAACCTGAGCAATTGTAATCTTTTATAAACTGCGTAAGCATCAAAACGCTGGCTGCGCCGACTGAACGAGGGCAAAATATACTGAAACAACCACATTCTTGTCCGAAAAGGATTTGGATGTGGTTGTTTTTATATGCCACAAAAATATGTATAATCAAAAAAATCCTTCTAAAAAGAAGGAGGGCCGGACCAAAAGGCCCGGCAAGTATGAAAAAGAAAAAGTTGATTGTTAATCTATGTAAAAAAGCTTTCGCTTTATTTGTTTATTAATATACGCGGAATTTGTGATGAATCTGTGAGTAGGAATTGAAAAAAGTATGATTAAAATCTAAAGAACTTCTAAACTAAACACTTTTTGCAATATATTTCCCTAAAAATACAATGGACTATGCCGGAAAAATCTGTATAATAAAAAGAAATAATGCAAAATGCGTACGAAATTGTAAGAAGATGTCCGAAAATTCCAGGAGCGGATGCATTCAGAAATGAGTTTCGGCGCAAAGAAGCATGATCAAATGAAAAAGGGGAGGTATGAGTATGCAGGGTGTTTTTGAGGCAATTAACGGTGTATTTGGGTTTATAGGTCCGTTATCGGATCTGTTGTGGGATTTTCCTACCAATTTTGAGTGGTACCGGAATATTCCGATTCTGGGAAATATCTCACTGGCGATCATTGTGTTGTTGGGATCTGGTATTTTTTTCACTATTAAGCTGGGCTTCATCCAGGTGACGCATTTTAAAAAGGGAATCTGCCTTCTTACAGAGAAACGTTCTGTTAAGACGGGAATTACTCCACTGGCAGCATTCCTGCTAAGTGCAGCCATGCGAGTTGGACCGGGAAATATTATCGGTGTAACTGGTGCTATTGCAGTTGGTGGACCCGGAGCGCTTTTCTGGATGTGGATTTCCGCATTTTTTGGAATGGCAGTGGCCTATATGGAGGCTGTTCTGGCGCAGATTTTTAAAGAGAAAAAAGACAATGAGTTCGTTGGTGGACTTCCGTTTTATGGAAGAAAATTACTTGGAAATAGTGTAGGAATTGGTATATTTTTATCCGTTCTGTACATTCTTTATGCGCTGTGCTGTCTGCCAGCCCAGGGCTTTAATGTGGTTTCTTCTGTTGGAAGAATGGCAGAAATCCTTACCGGAAAAACAATTGCAGTGGACTCACTTTTTTACTATATAGCAGGTGCTGCGATTATAATTCTTACAGCAGTTATTGCATTTGGCGGTATTAAAAAAGTATCAAAATGGACAGATATGATGGTGCCTGTGATGGCGGTACTTTATATTCTGGTTGTATTAGTGCTGATCATTTTGAATGTTGGACAGATTCCATATTTCTTTACTTCTGTATTTGGTGGAGCATTTAAACCGCAGGCATTTTTCGGCGGTGCGATGGGAACGGTTCTTGCACAGGGTGTAAAGCGTGGATTGATGTCAAACGAGGCTGGACAGGGAACGATCACCATGTCAGCGGCAGCAGCAGATGCGAACCATCCCTGTGAGCAGGGAATCCTTGCGTCTCTTGGCGTTTTTCTGGATACCATCGTAATCTGTACACTTACCGGTTTTGTTGTGGTTATGGCACACTGTTGGACTGGAGAAGGTGCCCAGGCATGGGCGGCACTTGATAAACTGCCGAAATTTACAGAGTCTATCGCCGCACTTACACCTGGTACATCTATGAATGCCATTATGACATTTCTGGTAACATTATGTTTTGGACTGTTTGCATTTACCTGCCTTCTCGGCATGATCAGCTTCTCCGAAATCGCAGCAAACCGTATCCGTAAAGACAAGGTATGCATCAATATCGTACGCTGTATCGCATTGTTTGTGGCTGCATTCGGAATCCTGTGCAACCTTGCAGGACTGGAGCTTGGAAACCTGTGGGCATTCTCTGATCTGGGAAATATCCTGATCGTGTACTTCAACGTTCCTATTGTTTTCGTAGGGGCAAAATGTGTGTTCAAGGCAACGAAGCATTATAAGAAAAATGACGGAACACCATTTGACTCCAGTGTAGTTGGAAGAAATGACTGCGTATACTGGGATGAAAAGAAGAAAGAAAAATAATTACGCATTCTTGTACTTCCAGTTTTCAGCCTGAAGCTGCAGATCAATCATATGCTTGTAGATTCCGTTCTGCATTTTTAATTCTTCCGGGGTGCCGTTTTCTGCGACAACACCGTCTTTCAATACGATGATCTGGTCGACACCATCGACGGTCCGCATTCTGTGGGCAATGATCAAAACGGTTTTATTTTTGATCAGTTTGGACAGGGATTCCTGGATCAGGGATTCGTTATCAACATCCAGGGAGGCTGTGGCTTCATCCATGAGAATGATCGGTGCATCTTTCAAAAAGGCTCTGGCAATGGAAATTCTCTGGCGCTCGCCGCCGGAGAGCTCAGAGCCATTTTCTCCGATCATGCTGTCCCATTTATCTGGCATTTTTTCCACAAAATCGTCACAGTGGGCCAGTCGGGCAGCCGTCATAACCTCCTCATCTGTGGCATCCTTTTTGCCAATCCGGATATTTTCCATAATCGTATTATTAAACAAAGTTACATCCTGAAAAACGATGGAATACAGGGAAAGAAGGGTCTCGGGATCAATATCGGAAACATCCATTTGTCCTACTGTGATGTGTCCTTTATCAGCATCCCAGAAGCGGGCGGCCAGTCTGGAAATTGTTGTTTTGCCTCCTCCGGAAGGACCGATAAGAGCAGTAACTTCCCCTTGTTTCGCGGTAAAGGTGACATTTTTCAGAACCTGTTCGCCGTCTTCGTAGGAGAAAGCAACGTGGTCAAAATGAATGTCATAGCCCTTGTTGTCCATAGAGGATTTACCAGTCTGCTCTTTGTAGCTAAGGATCTCATCCATACGTTTACACTGTGTATCAGTGGAGATAACTGCGGAAAGATTCTGCAGGGCTACCTGGAAAGGATCATACATTCTGGAGACGACCAGCAGATACATGAAAAAGGTGAGGGCGTCGATTTTTCCTTTTGTAAAGAGGATACCACCGGTAGGACCTACAGTTCCGATGCCTAGTTTCAGGATCATCTGGGCAGAGCAGACAAATAATGCATTAATAAATTCTGTTGTGACGGCATGTTTTTCTACTGCCTGGATTTTTTTATTCAGGCCTGACATGTAAGTGGCTGTTGCGTTATAGGATTTCAGATCCCGCATGGTTTCCAGGCCTTCCTGGATTCCATCCATGCAATCCAGCTTATATTTCATGGCAGCAGCATTTAGCCTGCGGGAAATTGGTCTTGCAGCAAATACCACAAAAAAGGCAACGGGCATAACCCATATGGCGGCGATTGTCATAGGGACATTGAAGAAAAACAGGCTGATCACCACCAGTGTGGTGGAAATCATGGAACCGATCAGTTCAGGAATAAAATGGGAGGAAGCAGTCTCCAGCCAGGCGCAGTCACCCATGATCGTATTGGTAAGGTCAGAAAGATCCTTTTTTCCGAAGAAAGACAGCGGGATTTTGCGAAGCTTTTCGGCAAGAGTACGTCTTCTTACGCCGCTTTCCACGTAGGTGGAGAGAAACGTGGAAGTGTATTGAAAATAAGTGGTAAGGATAATGCAAAAAAGGATGGCGAGAATTCCTCCGATATAAAGGGGAAATCTGGAACGGTCAAAAGAGCCGCTTAAAATATCCTCGGATAGCAGATAAAGAAGTCCAACCGGGAACATAAAGGTAAGATTGGAAAGGGTTACGGCTATGATCGCCTTTATCATATCGTGTGCACCCTGCTCAGAAAGGGCGTATTTATGCTTTACTTTTTCAATGAGATTCATAATGCACTACCTACCTTCCAGTTTACTGATTTGTTGTATTCTTCCCACATGTGGGCATAAACACCATGGTTTTTAAGAAGCTGGTCATGGCGCCCGTCTTCTGCGATTTTTCCGTTTTCCAATACATAAATATGGTCTGCATTTGTGATGGTGGAAAGTCTGTGGGCGATCATGATCACGGTTTTATCTTTGGAAAGATTGTCAAAAGCAGCCTGTACTTTCTGCTCGTTATCCGGATCTGCGAAGGCAGTTGCCTCGTCCAGGATCAGCACAGGAGCGTTCTTCAGAAACGCCCTTGCAATGGAAAGGCGCTGGGCTTCGCCGCCAGATACATAGATGCCTTTTGCACCGATCATGGTATGGATTCCTTCCGGAAATTTTTCGATAATATACATGCACTGGGCGTCTTTTAATGCTTTCATAACTTCGGCTTCAGAGGCATCAGGCTTACCAATCCGAACGTTATCTAAAATAGACATTTTTAACAGCTTACTGTCCTGGAAAACATAGGAAATCTGATTCATCAGCTCTCTGCTGGTGATATCTTTTACGTTTACGTTACCGATTTTTATGCTGCCTTCCTTTACATCCCAGAACCTGGCAATCAGAGAAGCAAGGGTGGTTTTTCCCCCTCCTGAGGGGCCTACAAATGCAATGTGCTCGCCTGGTTTTACGTTTAGGGAAATATGATCGATGGCATTTCTGGAAGCTCCTTCATAGGTAAAGGTAATGTTATCAATTGTAATGGAGCTATCTGCGGGAACCTGTCCATCTGTGGTCTCGGGAAGGGGCTCTTTTTCCATCAGTTGCCTCATGCGCATAAGGGCATCTTTTACCTGAAGCTGAGCCTCACCTGCGTAGGCAAGTTTCATTAAAGTGGTGGTAAGAACCGGTGTGATGATAATGTAAAAGAAGAGATTCAGGCCAAAATCTGGTGTGATCTCACTGCCACTGAGAAGGTATGCTGCAACAATAATAAAGGCAAAAGTAGAGTTGACAGCTGTAGTGAAACCAATCATTGGTTTCATCATTTTTTTTGTATAATCAATGGTCCATTTCTCATAGTCGTCAATGGCCGCTTTGAAGCGTTTGAATGAGAAAATGGACTGTCCGAATGTTTTTACAACTGGAATTCCACGTACATATTCCACTGCTTCTGCAGACATGGTTTCCAGGGAATTCTGGTATTCTTTCATGCTTTTTTCCATTTCTTTTCCCATCATGGACCCCATGAAAAGGAAGCCAAGGGCAGCTGGAATCAGGCAGATCAGACCAAGTCTCCAGTCAAAAACAAACATCATAATAAGCAATCCCACAGGTGTGGCAGCGGAAACTGCTTTGTCAGGAAGATTGTGGGCCAGACAGGTCTCTGTGGCAGCACTGGAATCAGTAACGATCTTGCGGATTTTTCCGCTTCCTTCAATTTCTATGTAGCCAAGAGGCAGCGTCATAATGTGTTCCATCATAATGGTCCGCATGGAAGCCTGTACGCGGAAAGCACAAATGTGGGAGCACATAAGGGCTGCGATGTACAGGAGCATGCCAAGAAGGGCAAAGCCAACCGCATGCCAGCCATAGGAGGAGATTCCCTGTGCCTGGGAAAAATCCAGCTTTACCCGGAGTACTTCCTGCATGATCTGCCAGATATAATAAAATGGCACAAGGGCGATCAAGGCGCTGATTCCTGCAAAAATCACGGAAAGGATGCTTAGATACTTGTAGCTGCCTGCAAAAACAAATAGCTGCTTTAGCAGGCCTGGTTGTTTTTCATTTTTCTTTTCCATTTGCTTCTCCTTTTGAAATGATACAAAATACGTAACTGTTCAGAGCCAACCTCCAAAATGCTTCGCATTTCGTCGGTGTGGCGTATCCGCCAAATGGATTTATGTGTAAAAGTGTTCATTCATGCAAGCATGATTCACACTTTTACACATAAATCCGCTTGGCTCTGAACAGTTACCAAAATACATTTGTGCACGGGTATTTGTGCCGCTGTGAATTATGACTGCGTGTTAGAAAAGACTAACATGTAGCATAATTGAATCATAACATAATGGGGCTTTTTCGCAAGAGTATTAATGGATAAAATTTATCAACAAATATAGCGCGCATGTGTCGGGAAAATTATTCCTGCAATCTGTCTGTATTATCTTACTGGAGATTTCGGAGAAAGTTTTTTGTGCACATTCTGGGAGAGAACATATTGGAAGAAAGGCGTTATTACAGCAGAAATGGGGTTCTTGTATCTGAAAATATTCAAGAGGGAAGAAATTAGCCGTTGTAAAAGTTGGCCGGCTCATTTATAATGGAAAGAAGATTCCAGATTTCTGTGCATTGCGGTGCTGTGTGCAGGAAACGAAAGAGAGTTTATAGGGAAAAACAGGAGGAAAACCTTGAAGAAAGAATTAGTTATTGTCATTGATTTTGGTGGTCAGTACAATCAGCTGGTTGCAAGACGTGTCAGAGAATGTAACGTATACTGCGAAATCTATTCTTATAAGACCGATCTTGAGAAGATCAAAGCCATGAATCCCAAGGGAATTATTCTTACTGGTGGACCGAACAGCTGTTATGAGGCTGATTCACCTACTTATCAGAAGGAATTGTTTGAGCTTGGTATTCCGGTACTGGGACTTTGCTATGGTGCGCAGCTTATGATGCATGTCCTCGGCGGTAAGGTTGAGAAAGCAGATGTCAGCGAGTATGGTAAGACAGAGGTTCTGATCGATAAGAAGGATTCTAAGATCTTTAAAAACGTATCCGAAAAAACAATCTGCTGGATGAGTCACACTGACTACATTTCCCAGGTTGCACCTGGATTTGAGATTGCTGCACATACAGCAGATTGTCCGGTTGCTGTTGCACAGAATGAAGAGAAGAAGCTGTATGCGATCCAGTTCCATCCGGAGGTACTGCACACAGTAGAAGGAAAGACCATGCTGTCCAATTTCGTACTTGGCGTATGCGAATGTGCCGGGGACTGGAAGATGGATGCTTTTGTTGAGCATACGATTAAAGAGATCCGCGAGAAAGTAGGAGACGGTAAAGTTCTTCTGGCTCTGTCCGGTGGTGTTGATTCTTCCGTGGCAGCAGGACTTCTTTCCAGAGCAATCGGAAAGCAGCTGACCTGTGTATTTGTAGATCATGGCCTTCTCCGTAAGGATGAAGGAGACGAGGTTGAGGGTGTATTTGGCCCGAATGGACAGTTTGACCTGAATTTCATCCGTGTCAATGCACAGCAGAGATATTACGATAAGCTTGCCGGAGTTACCGAGCCGGAAGCCAAGCGTAAGATCATCGGTGAGGAATTTATCCGTATTTTCGAAGAAGAAGCGAAGAAAATCGGAGCTGTGGATTTCCTGGCACAGGGAACTATTTATCCTGACGTAGTAGAGAGTGGACTGGGCGGAGAATCCGCTGTGATCAAATCCCACCACAATGTAGGCGGTCTTCCTGATTTCGTGGATTTCAAAGAGATCATTGAGCCGCTTCGCGATCTTTTCAAAGACGAAGTCCGTAAAGCAGGCCTTGAGCTTGGAATTCCGGAGAAATTGGTATTCCGTCAGCCATTCCCTGGCCCGGGACTTGGAATCCGTATCATCGGAGAGGTTACCGCAGAGAAGGTCAGAATTGTGCAGGATGCAGATTTCATCTACCGTGAAGAAATCGACAAAGCCGTAGAAGCTTACAAAGCCGAAAACGGCAAAGAGCCGTCCTGGATGCCGAACCAGTACTTCGCAGCCCTTACCAACATGCGAAGCGTTGGTGTAATGGGCGATTTCAGAACATATGACTACGCCGTAGCACTTCGTGCTGTAAAGACCATTGACTTCATGACAGCGGAAGCATCTGAAGTACCGTATGAGGTACTGAACAGAGTGATGAACCGTATCATCAATGAGGTCAAGGGGGTTAACAGGGTATTTTATGATCTGACTAGTAAGCCACCGGGAACGATTGAGTTTGAATAATGAAAAAATTCTGGAAACCCTTATAAACAGGGCATTTCCGGGCACAAGAAGTTCTATTTGATAACAAAATGATAACACCGGATATTTAGGTAGTATTTATCAGCAATCCGGTGGTTGTCAGGTAATATGTGTGAAACCAACAAAAAAGGTCTTACTGAATTGAGTGAAATCAATTTGGTAAGGCCTTTTTTCGTTGGTTTTTATGTTGTTTTTTTCGGGTAATTGTACCGCCACTGGTCATATTCTTCTTTGGTGATCTCCCCGGATTTTAGTTTTTCTGCCTGTTCCTGCCATGCGTAGAACATATCAAACATAGAAAGGTAGGTGGTTCCTTTGGACTTATCCAGCCGGAGACAGAGTTCTCCGTCAATTTCTCCAATATGAAGTCCGTAAAGGTCTTCTAATGTAAATAAGGTGTGCATCAGCCCAACATAACTGTCAATGTCCGGTACAGCGAGTGCATGAGGGGAGACCTCAAAAATGTCAGCCAGTGCATTCAGATAGTTTTCCTTTGGACTGCGAGAGCCTTTTTCGTACTGTGCAATGCGGACATCAGCCTGTGATTCGCTGAATCCCAGCTGTTGACCTAAATATTTCTGCGTGAATCCACGCAGAAGTCGAAAATGATGAATTCTTTCTCCTATTGCCATGCTCATATCTCCTGTCTTTTACTTGATAAATTGAGTATAGCATATATGTATAGTACAGACAAGGAGAAACCATACAAAAAAGTATAGAATTTTTGTTTTGAAACACTTGACCAATACAAAAAAGTATAGTATCATACGGACTATACAGAAATGTATAGTGAGAAACGAAGGAGGGATTTTACAATGAGTAAAATGTTTATGAATGTAAAAGAGGTCATGGAAGTTCTGGAAGTATCGGAATCCTACGCTTATAAGCTGATGAAAAGGCTGAACAGGGAATTACAGGCGATGGGATGCCAGACAATTGCAGGAAAAGTTGACCGGAAGTATTTTTACGAACAGTTCTACGGAACGAGATCAAACGATGGGAGGAATTAAGAATGGCAATTTACAAGACTGAAAGCAATAACACATGGTACGTTATGGTACGGTATCAGGACTGGACCGGCGAACGTAAGCAGAAATGCAAAAGAGGATTTGCAACAAAAAGAGAAGCTGCACAGTGGGAGCAGCAGTTCATACTCCAGAAGAAAGCCAGTATGGATATGGAACTGGAGAGCTTCTGCAAATTATATGAGGAAGATGTGAGACCAAGGCTGAAAAAGAGTACCTGGCTTACAAAGGAAAATATTATCAAGTCCAAGATTTTACCCTATCTGGGAAAAAGAAAGGTGTCAGAAATCACCGCAAAGGATGTTTTGGACTGGCATAATGAGCTTCGCAAATTGACAAGCAGGAAAGGAAAACCTTTATCCCCTACTTATCTGAAAACAATCCATGGACAGTTGAGTACGATTTTCAACCATGCGATCAAGTTTTATGATCTTAGCATGAATCCGGCAAGGAAAGCTGGCACAATCGGCTCAGAAGAAAGCAAGGAAATGCTCTTCTGGACAAAGGCAGAGTATAAACAGTTTTCAGAAGAAATGATGGATAAACCACTTTCCTACTATGCGTTCCAGTTATTGTACTGGTGCGGAATCAGATCCGGGGAGCTTTTGGCTTTAACTCCTGCGGATTTCGATTTCCAGAAGAGAACGTTGCGGATCAACAAATCCTATCAGCGTTTAAAGGGAGAAGATGTGATCAGCACTCCGAAAACAAAGAACAGTGTCCGTACTGTAACTATGCCAAAGTTCTTATGTGACGAAATGCAGGATTGTTTGAAGTTATATTACAGCCTGCAGCCGGATGACCGTATTTTCCCTGTAACTAAGTATTATCTGAACCATGAAATGGAAAGAGGATGCAAAGCAAGCGGTGTGAAAAAAATCCGGGTGCATGATCTCAGACACAGCCATGTCTCTTTGCTGATTAACATGGGCTATACAGCACTGGCAATCGGAAAAAGGGTTGGTCATTCAGCAGAAAAGATCACTTACCGATATGCGCATCTGTTCCCGTCCGTACAGCAGGATATGGCAGACCAGTTGGATGCAGAAAACATGAATGAAGAACCAAATGATAGGGAAGGAGGACTTGCGTATGTCAGCTAAATGTTTGGATAGACAGGGGCGTTGGAGAAATAAAACGGTAGCTTTTCGGGTATCACCGGAGGAGGATGAACTTCTGGAAACAGCGGTTAAATTGTCCGGTCTGACTAAACAGGATTATATTATCCGAAGATTGCAGGAAAAAGAGGTTGTAGTGACAGGAAATCCGAGAGTGTATAAGGCGTTGAAAAATGAACTGGCAAAGGTTCTGAATGAACTGAAACGTTTGAAAAAGGGTGATGATGTGCCGGAGGATTTACTGGAAGTAATCCGGCTGATCACAGTGACGATGGATGGCATGAAGGAAGAATAGAAAATGCCTTTAAGTGTCGGCAAACACCTAAAGGCAGAGATTTGGTAGAATACTCACCAAAAACTTTCTACGAGTATTCTATCAAAATCTCCACTTCCTTTCAACGGGAAAATAAGGAGGAACGATGGAAACGAACAGAGTAGAGACAAAGAAAACAGAAATAAAAAGGACGGAGTCGGATCTGAAGCTGATAAATATGGAATCAGTGGAAGTAGAGCAGATTGAATGGCTGTTCTATCCGTTTATTCCTTTTGGAAAAGTAACGATTATTCAGGGAGATCCGGGAGAAGGAAAGACTACGATGGTACTTCAGATTATTGCGAAGTTGACCAAAGGCGAAAAAATTCTTCCAGAGCAACAACAGGCAACAGACGAGAAGGATAGAGCAGAAAAGAACGTTGACTCTGATGCGAATCCAGTGGAAAGCCCGATAGAACCTGTGAATGTTATTTATCAGACTGCAGAAGATGGATTGGGCGATACTATCAAGCCTCGACTTCTTGCAGCTGGTGCAGATTGTTCCAGAGTGATGGTAATTGATGATAACGATCGGGCATTGACCATGATGGATGCCAGATTGGAAGAAGCTATCATACAGACAAAAGCCCGTCTGGTAGTTTTAGATCCAATACAGGGATTTCTTGGAGCAGAGGTGGATATGCACCGGGCAAATGAAATCCGTCCGTTAATGAAGCGTGTGGCAGTGCTTGCAGAGAAATACCACTGTGCAATCATTCTGATCGGGCATATGAACAAAAACAGTAACGGAAAATCTTCTTACCGTGGATTGGGTTCGATTGATTTTCAGGCGGCAGCCAGAAGTGTGCTGATTGTTGGGCGGATTAAAGATGAACCGGAAATCCGTGTGGTATGCCATGTGAAAAGTTCCCTTGCACCGGAAGGGAAATCAATTGCATTCCGATTAGATAAGGATACTGGATTCGAGTGGATCGGGGAATACGACATTAGTGCGGATGATCTGCTCAGTGGTGACAGCAGAGGTCAGAAAAGCCGGAAGGCAAAGGAGTTTCTGTTGGAAATATTGGCTGATGGTGGCATGGCACAGAAAAAGATTGAAGAAGAAGCGGAAAAACGAGGAATTAAGAAGAAAACCCTACGGAACGCAAAACTGGAACTGGAGATTGATTCGGTGAAACGTGGAAATCAATGGTTCTGGATGCTTCCAGAATAAAAGGAAGATGGCAAGATGACTATTTCTTAAGAACAGGGCATCTTGCCACCTTGAAAGGAGACAACATGGAAATAAAAAATGTACAGATACCATTTGCCTTGTTTAGACAGCTGGTTTCCTATCATTTGATGGAAGATCAAAGCTGTTCGGAGGAAATTTGCAAAGGGCTTATGGAGAAAGTGGAGCGTATGGCAAACCGGCAGTTATATACACAGTCGAAAACTGCTCCGACAGAGGAAGAACGGGAAAAGTCCCGTCAGGAATATCTGGACAGGCGGGGAATACCGGAAAGCTTTCGATGGTAACAGTTCTTGTTGTCTGTCCTATGACAGGAGCGTGTCACGCACCTGTAGATAGCAGACAAGGAGAAAGCTGGTAAGATGCAAGACGGAAGGTTGTGGATAAAACGACAGTGCGTTGGTGGTTTGATGGCTGTGAAGGATGCCCTGAAACGGGGCTCCCTATGGAAAACGATAAATGAAGGGAGAGTGACACAATGAGAGAAGGAAGATTAGGTTATAACAGCAATAACGGAAGATACGGTTTATTATCATCAGATTTATGGATTGACACAGGATTTCACTGCGGAGAAGGGCTGGAAGTGCTGGTTGACGATCAGTGGGTCAAGACCAGAATGGAAATGAATCCGGCAAGGGAATGGTATCTGGTGGGGACACCATACTGCGGAGATTTGGAATATGTCCGGGCGAGAATAACGGGATAAGTCAGTCATACAAGTAACGCAGGAGTAAACCGACCAACGGGAGGAATAGGTCTTCGCTCCGATTCGGTCGGTGCATAACAGACGTCCCCGGACGTCTTGCCCCCGGCAGGGCGCAAGGGGACTTTTGATGGACGGTACGGCTGTCGAAAGTGCTTTTGCGTTACTTTTGACAAAAGTAACAAAACCGCCGTATCCGGCGAAGAGTTCTTTTTATCGCCATAACTGGCGAAGATACAAATTTATGTGCCATGTCTGGCACTGGTTTCAGAAGGGGAGGTGAGAAGCATGACCATGAAAAGAACAATTAGCGGTATGATCGGAGCTGGTTCTCTGGCTCATAACAGAAGGGATTTCATAGCAGAAAATGTAGATCCGGACAGAGTACACTTGAATATTTGTTACCAGAATGAAAATCTGAAAGATGTTTATAAAGAGTTGTTTGATGATTCTGTGGAGCGATACAATGTGGGGAAAAGAAAAGACCGTCAGATTACAAATTATTATGAAAAAATCCGGCAGGGAAAACAGGAAAAACTATTCCATGAGGTCATTTTCCAGATTGGAAATTGTGAAGACATGGCTGTAGGGACAGTAGAAGGAGAACTGGCAGTGAAGGTGTTGAATGAATATATGCAGGATTTTCAGAAAAGGAATCCAACTCTCCGGGTATTTTGCTGTTATCTTCATCAGGATGAAGCTACACCACATCTGCATATTGATTTTGTTCCCTATGTGACTGGTTGGAAAGGAAAAGGGATGGATATCAGAGTTTCACTGAAGCAGGCATTAAAAAGTTTGGGATTTCAAGGTGGAAATAAACATGACACAGAATTAAATCAGTGGATAAACCACGAAAAAGAAGTGCTGGCAGATATTGCAAAGCAGTATGGGATTGAATGGGAACAGAAAGGTACCCATGAGGAACATCTGGATGTTTATAATTTCAAGAAAAAAGAACGAAAGAAGGAAGTTCAGGCTCTGGAGCAGGAAAAAGAGTATCTGACAGCAGAGAATGAGGGACTGACTGCACAGATTGCAGAATCCAAGGCAGATATTCAGCTTTTGAAAGAAGATAAGGAACAGGCGGTCAGGGATAAAGAAGCTGCAGAAAAGCGGGCAGAGAAAGCAGAAATAGAATTAAAAAGCCTAGAAGAACGTCGGGAGCAGTTACAGCCGATCATAGATAATGTCAGTAAGGAAATAAAAGAATATGGGACGGTTAAAACGCTTCTACCGGAAGCAGGAGCATTGGAACGTGCAGGAACCTATCGGGATAAAAAAGTTAAACCATTATTTATTCAAATGAAGAATAAGATTGCTGCAATGGCTGCCCAGGTAAAAGAACTTACGAAAGAAGTGGAGAAATGGAAAAATAAATACCAGAAGACAAAACAGGCATATAACAGTGTTCAGAAAGAGTTGGATGATATGCGTAAAGACAATCAGAAATTATTAGAAGAAAAGAATATGTTGCAAAGTGTTTCTGATAGATATGATCGTGTTGTGCGTGTCATGGGAATAGACACTGTGGAGGCTGCGGTACTGCAGGATATTCATAATCAGAAAGCACTGGAAGAAAAACGACGGATGGAACAAATGCCAAAAGGAAGCATTTACGAAAGATTAGCATGGGGTGCGAAAAAGAGCGAGATGGAGAATCAGCAGCGTAAGAAAAATAAAACAAAGAACAGAGGAATGGAGATATAAGCGCATGAAAAAACACATTTATGATGAAAAGAACGGATTAAGCTATACCTTGCATGGAGATTACTATTTGCCGGGTCTGGTGCTGAATGAGGAAGAACCGACATATGGGAAATATGGAATGTTGCGGAAACAATATCTGAAAGAGTATAGACCAGCAAGATATCAGTGCCTGTTATTGACTGGAAAGCTGACTGAACATCTGAATCAGATTGATCGGGATGCAAGAGAGCAGGTCGAAATGTTAATGAAGCAGATGGCAGAAGAACAGAGTGTGACAGAAACATTGAAGATACGGGATCAGATGAAGTGGGTCGGGTTGATGAATAATATCAGAACAAGTGCTGAAAAAATTGTACTGAAAGAGATCGTTTATATATAAGTTAAGAGGGCTGCCGAAAGGCGACTCTTTGTAAATGTAAGAGTGGAATTTCAGAATAGAACATGATAGAATGCTAAAAGATAAATCCGGATTTGCAGGGATAGATAATCAGAAGGAAATACTGAAAAAACAAGCATTTACGGGTATGATACGAATCGTATCACGTATGTGACCGAGCGATTCTATCATCATTTTATGTTTTTTGATAAGGTGAATGTGTCGAAAAGACAAACCCATATAGAAAGGACGTAGAATGATGAAAAAGAACGGAATGAAGAATTTACTATTTGGAGGAATATTCATTGCAACTTTTGTATTATGGACAGTTTTGATCCAGATGGTAGATGTGCAGCCTCATGGTCAAAACGGAACGAATATTGGATTTGCAACACTCAATTGCTGGTTTCACCGCTTCACAGGCGTACACATGATGATTTATTCGATTACTGATTGGATGGGGCTGGTGCCTGTCGTAGTATGCCTGATCTTTGCAGGTGTGGGACTAGTTCAGTTGATTAAGAAAAGAAGTCTTTTCAAGGTGGATCCGGATATCATTATTCTGGGTATTTATTATATTGTCGTGATCCTGGCATATATATTTTTTGAGATGATTCCAATCAATTACAGACCTATTTTAATTAACGGAGTAATGGAGGCATCTTATCCATCATCAACTACACTATTGGTATTGTGTGTGATGCCGACTTTGATCGAACAGACTCAGCGCAGGCTGTCAAGCATTGCAGTCAAAAAAGTGATAACGATTGTAACAATCGCTTTTTCGGCATTCATGGTTATTGGCAGATTGATTTCGGGAGTACATTGGCTCACGGATATTGTAGGTGGCGTATTGTTAAGCATTGGATTATTTTCTATTTATCAGGGAGCGGTTATACTGTCAATAAAGAATAAATAAAACGAGCAAGGGGTGGAGGTTTTGGAATTTCATGAAAAACTTCAGGAATTAAGAAAAAGCCGGGGAATGACACAAGAAGAACTGGCTGCGGCATTATTTGTATCTAGAACTGCAATTTCAAAATGGGAATCCGGAAGAGGATATCCGAGCATAGATTCATTAAAGGAAATATCTCGATATTTTTCTGTGTCGATTGATGATCTGTTATCTGGAGAACAGTTGATTTTGATTGCAGAAAAAGAAAACAAATCAAATCTCAATAGTGTATGTGACTTATTATGGGGATTTGTTGACTTGCTTTCTTTGATGCTTATTTTTCTTCCGCTGTATCCCAAGCCGGTCAATGGTTATATCTATTCGGTAAATCTTTTTGAGTATGTAGATAATAATAAATGGATTATTACCATTTATTGGATAATGTTCATCACTTTAACGATTATCGGGATTGTGAAAATATTGATGGTCTATTTCAAATTTGAAAAAGGCAAAAAGGTGATTACTGCATTGTCTATAGGATGCAGTGTTATCGATGTTTTGTTTTTGGCAATGATGAAAGAACCATATGCAATAATAGTTGCTTTTCTGCTATTACTGATCAAAAGTGGTCTCCTTTATAAACAAGCCAAGGCAGGCTGATCAGGTATTGTCCCCTACAACTTCAAGTTTGTCGAATTAAAAAATAGGAATAGTTATAATAGAAAGCTGTAAAAATTCACGTTGAATTTTACAGCTTTTTGTGTATAATATAAGTAGCAGAAACAATATAAAATCAAGGAAGGAGCTGAAAGAATATGGCAAGTATTTTACCAGTATCTGATTTGAGAAATTATAACGAAGTCCTGAAGAACTGCCATAAAGGCGAGCCTGTATATCTTACCAAGAATGGTAGAGGACGTTTTGTGGTTATGGATTTTGAAGATTATGAACGTGATCGTGCGGAAAAGAAGCTTTTAATGAAGCTGCAGGAAGCCGAAGAAGCAGTGAAAGACGGCGAGGGATGGCTGGAGTTAGATGAACTGAAGGCACTTGTGGGGGAATAAGATGTTAAAATTACGGATTAACCCGATTGTTGCAAAGGACCTGAAGAATATCCGGGATTACATCGCTGAAGATAGTGAAGAATATGCCGCAAAGACTATAAAGGAAATTTATGGTAAATTTGAGAATCTCCAGATGTTTCCGGGAATGGGTTCAGACCTTTCAAAGCGAGTCAGCTTTCGGACAGACTATAAATATGCGATATGGGAAGATTATGTGATTATCTACAAGGTAAGCAACGAGTATGTAGAAATTTATCGTGTCATCAATCGGTATCAGGATATTACAAGAATTTTTGATTGATAACAGAAATATGATAACAAATTGATAACACCGTTCAGTACAGTCCGTGGACTAAGGATAGTGGAACACATATAAAACCAGATAGAACCATAACGCCTATACAAAATTGTATAGTGACAAAAACTCATTTGCGAGTTTGAATAGAAGTCGAATCCTCGGAAAAGCCTGTATTTATAGGCTTTCCCGGGGATTTATTTTTGTCTCTGGAGTGCAAATGGAGTTAAAAATTATTTTTTTTACTAGCCGGATTTCTTGAATAGACAAGGTTTTCCGGAATATCATTGCATTTCCAGAAGAGAATATCGGGATATTTTTATAGAACAGTTTGTTTTGATGAAGTAGTTTTCATCAGGGCAGGCTGTTTTTTTATTGCTTTTGAATTGGTAAGAAATTTTACCTGTGGAAAATTTGCAAAATTTCGGAAAAATGTGTCCGAAAATCCTCCCGCCAGTCCGGTGTACATGAAGGGAAATCTTTCAGAACACAAAGGAGGTACTGATTATGCAGAACAAATTATTTTTAAAGGCAGCAGATGTATGTGAACTTTTGGAGGTATCTACAACCTCTGCTTATGAGATCATTGCAAATTTGAACAGCGAACTGGAGAAGAAAGGGTATCTGGTTCTTAAGGGCAAGGTTCCGACCAAGTATTTTGTGGAACGTTTTTACGGGATTGAGGATGTCTGCCAGATCCCACAGGAGAAGGGAGTGGAATGGTTCCATGCGTAAAAGAAAGATGTATCTGTCAGTGGAAGACGTGGCGGAAGTATTTGATATCTCGGTTTCTTTTGCTTACAGGGTAGTGGAGCGGATGAACGCAGACCTGGCAAGTAAAAATTATTATGTAATTTTAGGGCGGGTGCCCACTCGTTATGTTGAGGACAAGATTTATGGTCTGGAACATGTAGAACAGTATTTATCGGAGGAAAAAGCAATATGAGTATGACACAGGAAAAAATGTATATGAACGTAGATGATGTTTGTGCAGTGTTGGGAGTATCAAAAGCCTTTGCATATAAAATCATGAAAGGCTACAACGAGGAACTGAAAGAAAGAGGATTTCTGGTCATTCCTGGAAAGATATCAACAAAATTTCTTGCCGAGAAGATTTATGGCATGAAGGTGGAGGAATAGCAATGGGAGTATATAAAGAAGGAAAAAATTGGAAAGTACAGGTATATTACAGGGACTGGCAGGGAAACCGGAAGAGAAAACAGAAACGTGGTTTTCGGACAAAGGGAGAAGCAAAAGAGAGGGAAAGGGATTTCCTTCAGCAGCAGACGCAGAGCGTTGACATCGAGTTTGGTAATTTCCTTGAGCTCTATTACAAAGATATGGAAGTCCGGTTGCGTGAAAATACCATGTACACAAAACGTTATATTATCGATCTGAAAATCAAGCCATATTTTGAGCATAAGGTTTTAAGTGAGATTACAGTTGCAGATATCAGAAACTGGCAGAACGAGTTGTTAAAGCAGAATTATTCAGAGACATATCTGAAAACAATCAACTGCCAGCTGGGAGCAATTTTTAATTATGCTGTGCGGTATTACAACCTGAAAGATAACCCTTGCAGGAAAGCAGGCAGTATCGGGAAAAGCAAAGGAGAACCGAAGGATTTTTGGATGCAGGATGAATTTGAGGCTTTTCTTGAAACAGTAGATGATAAACCGGAGGCGAAGATGGCATTTCAGTTTCTGTACTGGACGGGGATGAGAATCGGGGAGCTTTTGGCATTAACTTATAATGATATCAATCTTGAGGAAAAAACGGTTTCTATCAATAAATCTTATCAGAGATTAAAAGGAAAAGATGTAATTACCAGACCTAAGACTCCTAAAAGTATCAGGGTAATTACACTTCCGGATTTTCTTGTTGAGGAATTTCAGGAGTACTGCAGTCATCTGTACGGAATTATGAAGCACGAAAGGCTGTTCCGTTTTACAAAATCATATATGGAACATTGTATGGTCAACGGAATTGAAAAATCGGGAGTAAAGAGAATTCGCTTGCACGATCTCAGGCATTCCCATGCGAGTATGCTGGTGGATATGGGCGTTGCTCCGCTGGAGATTGCGGAACGTCTGGGACATGAAAAGGTAGAAACAACATTAAATACCTATTCCCACCTGTATCCTTCGACCCAGAGCAAATTGGCAGGGCTGCTTGATATGAAATACAAAGATAAGGAAAGCAAAGGAGATGATGTAAATGCATAGAGGAAACATGAGAAAACTGCTTGCGGAAGAAACATGGACAATGGAAGAATATGAGAAGTTTATTTCTGTTTTTGATGTAAGGACGGAAGAAGGAATGGCGTTTGAAATGCTGTATTGGACAGGAATACGAGTTGGTGAATTGCTCGGATTATTGTATCAGGACGTGAATATTGACAGCGGTATTATCAATATCAATAAATCATTTCAGGTCGTTGCAGGCGAAGGGAAGTTTGTTAATACCAAAACCGTTGCCAGTAACAGAATGATTACAATGCCGGAATTTCTGGTAAATGAGTTGAATGAGTACATCCACAGTCATGTGAATCAGAGTCCAGATAAGAGACTGTTTTGTTTTACTGACAAAAGACTGGCATATCATTTGAATCATGGAATTGAGCAAACTGGGGTTAAAAAAATTCAGCTTTATCGGATAAGGCAAAGTCATGAAAAAATGCTTGAGGCAATAGGTGTACCGTCATATGAGCGATGGGAAAGACTTGGTACATTGCGCATGAATTGGCAGTACGCAGAAGCATATGGCAATCATGTGCCTGAAAAACGTGTTGCAGTGAAGTTACTGAATGAAATACATACTGAGCAGAAAATGAAAAAGGAGGTACTTAAAAATGGAAAATGACAGACATGGAAAACACAATAAACCGACGATTGCATTCCGGGTTACACCTTATGAACAGCAGGTCATCAATGAAAGGGTAAAGGTAAGTGGCATGAAAAAACAGGATTATATTGTCCGCTCCTGTATCTATAATCATGTTTGTGTGGTGGGAAAACGGGAGAATCTGGAAATTCTCAGATCAGAGGCTCGTGAAATGTACACCGTCCTTGAAGAAGTGTCCAAAGACATAAAAAAGGACAGCCCTGACTTATCAGAGCAGGGGATGGAAAGCATGACGGAAAGATTTCTTGCATTTTTAGATGCAATGATGTGGATGTTGAAAGGATCAAAATATTTGTGGGAGGAAAAAGACAATGAAAGAAACAGTAAGTAATGACTGCAAGGTAATGGCTTTATGTTCGCAAAAAGGCGGTGTGGGTAAAACCACCAGTTGTGTAAATCTGGCAGTGGGACTGGCCAGAGAGGGAAAGCGTGTTTTAGTAGTTGACAATGATCCGCAGGGAAGCATGACGGCAACTATTATGTGAAAGAGCTGTATGCCCCGGATGGTTTTGTGACCACCAATGAGGAACAGGATTTCACCTTTGAATACGCCGGTGCGGACCAGGCAGAGGCAAGCTATGATTTTACCTTTGAAAATGAGGCAACAACCGTGGAGCTGACAAAATCCGACCTGACAACAGGGGATGAACTCCCGGGTGCCCACCTGAAAGTGACTGATGAGGACGGAAATGTTGTGGATGAATGGGTATCTGCAGAAGAAGCCCATGTGATCAAAGAACTGGTAGTTGGCAAGACCTACACCATGACAGAAACCAAACCTGCAGATGGATATGTTACCGCAGAAAGCATCGAATTTACCATCGAGAATACTGCGGAAATCCAGAAGCATGAGATGAAGGACGATGTGACAAAGGTACAGATCAGCAAGACGGATATCACCGGAGACCAGGAGATCCCGGGTGCGAAGCTGACGATCCTGGATGAAAATGACCAGGTAATGGAAAGCTGGACTTCTACAGAGGAGCCGCATTATGTGGAGAAGCTGCCGATTGGCAGATACACACTCAGAGAGGAACAGGCGCCGAAAGGATTTATCCTGACAGCCGATGTCTCCTTTGAGGTGAAAGATACCGGTGAGATCCAGACCGTTGTTATGAAGGATGATACCGCAAAAGGTAAAGTGATCCTGAATAAAACAGATAAGGAAACCGGAGAGCCGTTAAAAGGCGTGGAATTTGAACTCCGTGACAGCAAAGGAAAGGTGCTGGAGACCTTAAAGACGGATGCTGCCGGTCATGCGGAAAGCAGCCTTTATGAGATCGCTGATTACAAAGACGGTAAATTTGCCGGTGAAAAGAAATATTATCTGGTGGAAACCAAGACGCTGGATGGATACACACTGGATGAAACTGAGCATGAAGTGGTATTTGCCTACAAAGATGACAGCACACCGATTGTGGAAGTGACCTTTGACCTGACAAATGACAAGCCGGAAGTTCCACAGACAACGGAAGGCACACCGGGAACACCGTCAGCCGGTAATCCAAAGACCGGGGATGAGACAAATCTCTGGCTTCCGGTGGTACTGCTGGCAGTATCTGTAAGCGGCATAGCCGGACTTCTGGCAGCCAGAAGAAAGAGAAAAAGAAAATAGTAACCTTATATGAGCAGGGAGCCTTAATTCAGGGCTCCCTTTTATCATAGCAAAAATCAGGAAAGGACAGGTAAAGAATATGAAGAAAACAATGAACACAGTGCAGGCAGGGAGAGAAATGCAGGAGAGATCATTCAAGAGAATGATGGCATACCAGAAAAAAGCAGAGCAGGCAGTCAACAAAAAGAGAATGAACCAGCACATGATCAGAAGGGGGTAATTGTGTATGATGAACAGAAAAGATTTTTTTGAATATGTAAAAGACAATGTGAAGGACTATCTTCCGGAAAAATATGCGGATGCCAATATCCATCTGCAGGAAGTGGTAAAGAAAAACGGACTGACACTGACGGCGGTGGTCATTCCCGCAAAAGACAGCAATATTACACCGAATGTATATCTGGATTCCTTTTACCAGGAATACCGGAATGGGAAAAATCCGGATGCCTGTGTAGGGGATGTGGCAGACCTCTGGATTGAACAGATGGATACAGATCTGAATGTTGATGTGAATGGCATGATGGATTACGGGAATGTCAGGGATAAACTGCAGATCAGGGTGTGCGACCCGGATAAAAACAAAGAATGGCTGGAAGATAAGGCTGTGACCATGCATGGGGATTTCGCTGCTTATTACACGGTCAACCTGTCGGAAAATAAAGACGGCATTGCTTCGGTTTCCGTGACCAAAGCACTTTTAGAGGCATGGAAGATTGATGTCCAGACTCTCCATCAGGATGCGATGGCATCAGATAAGAACCGTGGGCCGGCTTTATACTCAATAAATGATCTGATGGAGTCCTCTATTATGGGAGAAAAACCCCAGAATCTGTTGAACGGAGACAGAAGGGCAGAGGAATTTTTCATGCCCATGTTTTGCCTGACGAACGAAACGAAAATGAATGCTGCATCCCTGATCCTGCATGAGGATATCCGAAAACAGATCGGGGAGTTTATGAAGGGCGATTTTTATATCCTGCCTTCCTCCATCCATGAAACACTTCTGTTGCCGGATAATGGGGATTTCGATGTGAAAGCCCTGAATGCCATGGTAAAAGAAGTCAATGCAACAGAAGTAGCACTGGAAGATATTCTTTCGGATAAAGTGCAGTTCTGTGATGGCAGAACAGCCGTGATGGAAAATGCGGAGAAACGGGAAGCACGTCTGGAAAAAGAAAAGGCGGCTGCGGCAGAAAAGCCGGCAGAGAAAACCGGGCTTCATGGAAAGCTGGAAAAGGCGAAGGAAGAGATGAAAACCGGGGATATCCTGGGAAAGCCACAGGGTAAAACGAGAGATACGGCTATGGTAATGTAACAATAATAAGCAGAGTCATAAGGGGACTTCCATTGTGGAGGTTCCCTTATATGAAGGAGGATGTATATGTCAGAATGGTGCTTATATGGTGATGATAAAAGAGAAAAATTTGAAAGGCGGTTAGAACCGGATAGCCTTGAAGGCGAGCTAATCCGGTATAAGGAAGTTTTTGGCGAAGAATTTGGTATCAAAGAACTTCTGACTATTCAGGATTTAAGAGTAAAGGCATTGATAGCGGAGGCAATCAACAATGTACCGGAATTTTTACTGGATCAGATTGGAAAAGCCAGGAACAGTTATGAGTTTCCTTCCCTTGTAAAGGAACTTGGACGTATTGCAGATGTTATGGAGGGAGAAGCGTGATAAGGCTATATGACTTGAAGGAGAGGGGGATGAACAGATATGGCAAATAAATTATATGCCATGGAACAGCTGACGGAAGAAGTCGCAAAGGACATCGCAGCAAAGCCGGAAGAGTGGATGCGTTTTCTGGATACCGCATCCCGGCTATATAAATACACCTTTGATGAACAGCTCCTGATCTTTGCCCAGAGACCGGAAGCAACGGCCGTGGCATCCATGGAGGTGTGGAATAAGCGGATGTACCGATGGATCAGGAAAGGGTCAAAAGGAATTGCCCTGATTGATTATACATCCGGCCCGAAAAACCGCCTGCGGTATGTGTTTGATATTTCGGATACTTATAAGGTGCGGAATCTGGGGAAAGACCCGGCTTTGTGGGTGCTGCTGCAGGATGACCGTTCCTTTGCGGCAGATTATCTGCAGAGAGCGTATGGATTGGACGAAGGAGATGGCGGGCTTGCCGGAACCCTGTATCAGGCAGCACAGGAAAGTGTACGGGAGTGGCTTCCGGATGCGTTTGATGAACTGAAACAGGATGTGCAGGGGACATTTCTGGAAGAACTGGATGAGCAGAACCAGGAAGTGGAGTTTAGGGACCTTATGACGGACAGTGTATGGTATGTCCTGTTAAAACGGTGCGGGATGGATACGGAAGCATACCTGTCTGCGGACAGCCTGCGGCACATCACGGATTTTAATGATCTCCGTGTACTTGGGCACCTTGGCACAGCGGTCAATGAAATCTGCCGACCGATTCTGATGCAGCTTGGACGGTATGTCCTTGTGGATCTGGAAAATGACCGGAAAACAGTTGCAAAAGAATCAGAAGTGGTCTGTAATGAATTTAACACGTTAATTCGTAAAAGTGAAGAAATTACACCAGAGACAGAGATAGAAGAAAACAAGGAGGAAACAGAGCATGAGAGAGATCACTTACAGCAGGAACGGGGATTATCTGATCCCGGATATCAAACTGGAGGAGACCAGAGGAACCATCGGGAAGTACGGGATGATGCGGAAGGAATATCTGAGGAACCACAAGAAAGCCAGGTTCAGAATACTGGCACTGCAGAACAGGCTGGACAGCCATCTGATGGAAGTGGACAGCGAAGCCAGACAGAAAGTGGAAGACCTGACCATGCAGCTTCTGGAGAAAGACCCGGCACCGGAGAAATCAGCCGACAGCATGGCATGGACCCGTCACATGAACCGGATCCGGGCACAGGCAGAGGAACTGGTGGTTCAGGAGATTATATACAATTAAGCCTGTTCCCCACAGAGGAAGAACAGTTTGGAGAGATCAGGAAAGCGGCAGCTGCACTCACACAGCCAGCCGCTTTTTTTGTTTCGGATGAGATCGTGGATGATGTACTTCGTACCGGAAGCGGTCGGAAGAATACGTTATTCCATATCACTGCAAAACTTGTGGAAGGAATTGACCATGAGGAACTGAGAAGTTTTCTTATCCAGGAATATGGTACCGGCGGGAAAGGGTTTGAGTTTTCCGGCCAGAAATTCAGCATCTGGTATGACGGGGACGGGATGCGTTTCCGACGAGGGGAATCCGCAAGACGAGGTTATGACCGTATGCTTACCTGGGAAGAAGCGGCAAACCGCATTCAGGATATGTATGATGCGGGGACGTATGTTTCCAACGTGATTATGCAAAATTCCATTAAGGTGGAATGTGATGAACTTTCCAGCCAGCTGGCACTCCATTTCCGGGATACCGGGGCTATCAGGGGAATATACAGCCATACAGAAACGACCGAAAGGTTCCGTGCAGGTCTGGATGACCGGGAGCAGACAATGGAGTATTACCAGATGCTTGTGGAACTGGAACGGGATATGGAACGTCATCCGGAAAACTATATGAGGTACCAGATCCGGAATAATCCGATATACAAGCAGAGGGTCTATGACCTTGGAAGGACGCTCGATTGGAGTCGGCAGGAAGAAACCGTAACACCGCCGGAAATAGCTTTTATTACGCAGGATGAGATTGATTCTGTTTTACGAAGAGGTGGAAATGTAGCTGGCGGAAGGAACCGTATCTATGAATTTTTCATGGAACATCACGATGAAAAAGAAGCAGCTGACTTTTTAAAACATGAGTACGGAGACGGAGGATGTACGCCGGGCATCCAGGGAAGCAATCTTTCCGATGAGTGGCATGACGCAAAAGGAATCCGTTTGAGCAAAGGGCAGATTTCCAACCCGAGTCTGAGAACACTTATCAAGTGGAAACAGGCAGCTTCCAGGACAAGACAGCTGATCCGGATGGATGATTTTCTGTCACCGGAAGAACTGGAAAAGTATGAAGAACGGCAGGAAGCACAGCGTCTTGCTGATATGGAGGAAGTAAAGCAGTCACTGGGAACGGAGGAGGTTCCTGAAGAGATTGAGGAAGTTCATGAGGAAGTTCCTGCGGAAGAAAATGTGGAAGATAAGCCGGAAGAAAGCGGGCAGCCATTAAGGGCAGAAGACGTGCAGAACCTGGTATTAGTAAACCGCCAGTATTCCTCTGTGAGCAGGACAACGGAGTATGACTTTACCTGTGAGATACGTGGGGAGCAGGATATCCTGCATTATACGGTGGAATACCACGATGACGGGGAAGGGTTTACCATCCATACGGAAAAAGATGATATCTGGGAGCGGCTGTCCGAACCGGAACTGGAACGGCTGGAGATGGTACTGAAACGGGAAGCCCTTTATTTTCAGTACCATGAGGATATTGAAAATGCATCGAACCTGGAAGAACTCCAGGAAGTCAGCTACAGTATCATGGAAAATGAATCCATCTATTTCCGTCAAATATCGGAACGTGTCTGGAATGAGTATGGGGAAAGGGAACGTGTATTATCTGCGGAGATACCGGCAGTCAATTTTCATATCACGGATGACCAGCTGGGCTATGGAACAGCAAAGGAAAAATTCAGAGCCAATGTGATGGCAATCCGGGTTTTGAAAAAATGTGAAAGCGAGAACCGTTATGAATCACCAGAGGAGCAGGATATCCTGTCAAACTATGTGGGCTGGGGAGGCTTGCCGGATGCCTTTGATGAAAGCAAAGCCTCCTGGAGTGATGAGTATCAGGAACTGAAAGATCTGCTTACCAAAGAAGAATATGCGGCGGCAAGGGAATCCACGTTGAATGCCCATTATACCCAGCCTGTCATCATCGAGAGCATGTACCAGGTGCTTCAGAATCTGGGATTTGAAAAGGGAAACATCCTGGAACCGTCCATGGGTGTAGGAAACTTTTTTGGAATGCTTCCGGACAAGTTACAGCAGTCCCGGCTTTACGGAGTGGAACTAGACAGCATCAGCGGAAGGATCGCAAAACTGCTTTATCCGAACGCAGATATTCAGATCAAAGGATTTGAAAAGACCGATTATCCCAATGACTTTTTTGATGTGGCAATCGGAAATGTCCCTTTTGGTTCCTATAAAGTGAATGACCGCCAGTATGACAAGTATCATTTTATGATCCACGACTATTTCCTTGCAAAGACCATTGACCAGTTACGACCGGGTGGCGTGGCTGCCATGATCACAACCAAGGGAACCATGGATAAAGCATCGCCGGAGGTAAGGAAGTATCTTGCAGAGAGGGCAGAGCTTCTCGGTGCGATCCGTCTTCCGAACAATGCATTTAAAGCGAATGCAGGAACCGAAGTCAGTGCAGACATCCTGTTTTTCCAGAAGAGGGAGAGCATTTCCATGGAAGAGCCGGAATGGGTTGCTCTTAGAGAGGATGGGAATGGGATTACCATAAACCAGTATTTTATTACCCACCCGAAAATGGTACTTGGAACGATGGCAGAGGTGTCCGGACCATATGGCATGGAGACTTCCTGCCTTCCACTGGAAGGTGCAAGCCTGGCGGAACAGCTGGAAGATGCCGCAGCGAAAATCCATGGAACAATGGTTCCGGCAGTAACGGCAGAAACAGAACTGGATGAGATCATGGAGAGCATTCCTGCGGATCCGGCTGTCCGGAACTACAGCTTTACTGTGGTGGATGACCAGATCTACTACCGGGTAAATTCCCTGATGAATCCGGTGAAGCTGCCGGCAGCCACGGCGGAACGTGTGAAAGGTATGGTTGAGATCCGTGAGGTAGTCCGGGACTTGATCGCCCTGCAGATGGAGGAAAATGCAACAGATGAGGCGATACAGGAGCTTCAGGTCAAACTGAATCAGGTCTATGATGCCTATACGGAAAAATACGGGGTCATCGGAAGCAATGCAAACAAACGGGCATTCTCCGATGATTCTTCTTATTGTCTGCTCTGTTCGTTGGAGGATCTTAATGAAGACGGTACGTTGAAACGGAAAGCGGATATGTTCACCAAGCGGACGATTAAGAAAGCAGTGGCTGTGACCAGTGTGGAAACTGCGGCGGAAGCCCTGACGATTTCCCTGAATGAAAAAGCAAGGGTTGACCTTCCTTATATGGCAGGGCTGACAGGTAAGCCGGAAGAGAAAGTTGCAGAAGAACTGACCGGTGTAATCTTTCGGGATCCGGTCAATGGCCAGTGGGAGACTGCGGATGAATATTTATCCGGTAATGTCCGGGAAAAATTGAAAACAGCAAGAATCTTTGCGGAAAACCATCCGGAATTTACCAGCAATGTACATGCTTTGGAACAGGTGCAGCCGGTAGACCTGGATGCGTCAGAGATTGAAGTCCGTATTGGAGCCACATGGATCGCCCCGGAAATATACCGGGATTTTATGGAAGAACTATTTGATACTCCGGGTTATCTGGTTGGAAGGGTAATTGATATCCGGTATTCGGAAGCCAGCGGTGCATGGAATATCAGTGGTAAAAATGCAGACAGTGACCGGAATGTGCTGACCACGGCAACGTATGGCACCAGCCGGATCAATGCCTATAAGATTCTGGAAGAAACCCTGAATTTAAAAGATGTACGGATCTATGACACAAAGATTGATGCAGAGGGAAATGAAATCCGTGTCTTGAATAAAAAAGAAACGATGCTGGCAACCCAGAAACAGGATGCAATCAAGGAAGCATTTAAGGACTGGATCTTCAGGGACCAGGAACGGAGGGAAAAGCTGTGCAGAATCTATAATGAACGCTTCAATTCCATCCGTCCCAGGGAATACGATGGCAGCCATCTGACCTTTCCGGGAATGAATCCGGAAATAGAGCTTCGCCCGCACCAGAAAAATGCCGTTGCCCATCAGCTTTATGGGGACAATGTCCTGCTTGCCCATGTAGTGGGAAGCGGAAAGACCTATGAGATGGTAGCCGCAGCTATGGAGAGCAAACGTCTTGGCATTGCCCAGAAAAGCCTTTTTGTAGTTCCAAACCACCTGACGGAGCAGTGGGGAGCCGAATTTTTACAGCTTTATCCGGGAGCCAATATCCTTGTGGCAACGAAGAAAGATTTTGAACCGGCAAACCGTAAAAAGTTCTGTGCCAGAATCGCAATGGGCAGCTACGATGCTGTGATCATCGGGCATTCCCAGTTTGAGAGGATTCCTTTATCGGAAGAGCGTCAGAAAAAGGTCATAGAAGAGCAGATCTCAGAACTGGAAGCAGGGATTCAGCAGGCAAAGCTGGAGTCTGATGGCAGCCGTTTTACGGTAAAACAGCTGGAAAAGACCAAAAAAAGTCTCAGGAGACGTCTGGAAAAGATGGAGAACAAAGAGAAAAAGGATGATGTGGTCACGTTTGAGGAACTGGGGGTAGACCGTCTGTATGTGGATGAAGCCCACTATTACAAAAATGCGTTCCTTTACACAAAAATGAGGAATGTGGCAGGCATCGCCCAGAATGAAGCCCAGAAATCGGCGGATATGTTCAACAAATGCCAGTATCTGGATGAGATCACCGGCGGGAAAGGCATTACTTTCGCAACGGGCACACCGGTCAGCAACAGCATGACAGAGCTTTATACCATGCAGCGTTACCTGCAATATGGCAAACTGAACCAGATGGGACTGGGACATTTTGATTCCTGGGCGTCCACCTTTGGTGAGGTTGTGACCAGTATTGAACTGGCTCCGGAAGGTACCGGATACCGGGCAAAATCCAGGTTTGCCAGATTTTACAATATCCCGGAACTTATGAGTATGTTTAAGGAGATTGCCGATATTAAAACGGCGGACCAGCTGGAACTTCCGGTGCCGGAAGCAGAATATGAAACGGTGGTACTAAAACCATCCGAGCATCAGAAAGAGATCGTGGAAAGCCTAGGGGAACGTGCAGAGGTGATCCGGGATGGTGGTGTGGATTCCTCTGTTGACAATATGCTGAAAGTGACAAATGATGGAAGGAAGCTGGCACTTGATCAGCGTCTTGTGAATCCATTGCTCCCGGATGATGAGAACAGTAAAATCTGTGCCTGTGTGGAGAAGAGTTTTGCAATCTGGAAAGAGACCGCACCAAAACGGTCAGCCCAACTCATTTTTTGCGACCTCAGCACACCGAAAGGGGATGGAATCTTTAATGTTTATGATGACCTGAAAAAGAAACTCATGGCAAAAGGAGTACCGGAAGCAGAGATCGCTTTTATCCATGATGCCAACACGGAAGTGAAGAAAACGGATTTATTCAATAAAGTAAAAGCCGGGCAGGTTCGCTTTTTGTTGGGTTCCACCGCTAAAATGGGTGCAGGTACTAACGTGCAGGATCGTCTGATTGCACTGCATCATCTGGATGTAGGTTGGAAGCCTTCTGATGTAGGACGGATTTTGCGGACATTCAAAATAAAAAAGAATGTGGAGGTAACAGACAATGGCAAAGACAATTTTTGAGGAAATGGGCGGCAAATACGAAAGGCAAGGCGATTATTTAATACCGTGCTTAACTGTACCCGCCGAAGAAGAACAGCCGATAGGCATCTGGGGACAGCGGCATTTGGATTATCTGAAGCATCACTGCAAAGTTACATACACCAATCTTCTTACAAGCGGCAGACTTAACGCTTACCTTGCCGACATTGACAGACAGGCACAGGAACGCTTTGAAAGGCTCATAGAGGGTATGAAACAGGCACAGGGCATAACGGAACAGCTAAAGGCAGAAAACGCCTTAGAATGGACAGGATGCCTCAATAACATAAGGGCTTGTGCGAGGGAGATTGTGGAAAAGGAAATTATTTTTGCATAAACAGATGATTAGTGGCAGGGGGAAATCCTGCCGCTTTTTCTGCTTTAGTTTGTCAGCTTGACAAATAAAGGGTTAAGGAATATAATTAGATTCAGTATTATACAAGGAGTTAATAAATATGCGGCAAGGTATTCTTAAATAAACTGTCAATTTGATAGTGGGAACAAAAAGTAGCAGTCCCGTTTCACTTTTAATATGGGGCTTAGTTTTTTGTACCCAGTTTAAGAATACTTTTATCATGTAATTTTATATGCCCGAAAACATATAAGTGTTTTGGGGCTATTGGAGTTATTTACCCAGTGATAGGAGTATTTATCACTGGGTATTTTTATGCCCTTTTTTGGGTGTTGATAGGAGGAAAATCACATGAAAATAATTAACTTAGGCATTCTGGCTCACGTTGACGCAGGAAAGACAACATTAACGGAAAGTTTATTATATACCAGTGGTGCAATTGCAGAACCAGGGAGCGTAGATGAAGGCACAACAAGGACAGATACAATGAATTTGGAGCGTCAAAGGGGAATCACTATCCAGACAGCAGTGACATCTTTTCAGTGGGAGGATGTAAAAGTCAACATTATAGATACGCCAGGCCATATGGATTTTTTGGCGGAAGTATACCGTTCTTTATCCGTTTTAGACGGAGCAGTATTATTAGTTTCTGCAAAGGATGGCATACAGGCACAGACCCGTATACTGTTTCATGCACTACAGACAATGAAGATTCCGACAATCTTTTTCATCAATAAAATTGACCAAGAGGGGATTGATTTGCCAATGGTATATCGGGAAATGAAAGCAAAGCTTTCTTCGGAAATTATAGTGAAGCAAAAGGTTGGGCAGCATCCCCATATAAATGTAACGGACAATGACGATATGGAACAGTGGGATGCGGTAATTATGGGAAACGATGAACTATTAGAGAAATATATGTCAGGGAAACCGTTTAAAATGTCAGAACTGGAACAGGAAGAAAACAGGAGATTCCAAAACGGAACGTTATTTCCCGTTTATCACGGAAGCGCTAAAAACAATCTGGGGATTCGGCAGCTTATAGAAGTGATTGCCAGTAAATTTTATTCATCAACGCCTGAAGGTCAATCTGAATTATGCGGGCAGGTTTTTAAGATTGAATATTCAGAGAAAAGGCGGCGTTTTGTTTATGTGCGTATATATAGCGGAACATTGCATTTGAGGGATGTTATTAGAATATCTGAAAAAGAGAAAATAAAAATCACAGAGATGTGTGTTCCGACAAACGGTGAATTATATCCATCCGATACAGCCTGCTCTGGTGATATTGTAATTTTACCAAATGATGTTTTGCAGCTAAACAGTATTTTGGGGAACGAAATGCTGTTGCCGCAGAGAAAATTTATTGAAAATCCTCTCCCTATGCTCCAAACAACGATTGCAGTAAAGAAACCTGAACAGCGGGAAATATTGCTTGGGGCACTTACAGAAATTTCAGATGGCGACCCTCTTTTAAAATATTATGTGGATACTACAACGCATGAGATTATACTTTCTTTTTTGGGGAATGTGCAGATGGAAGTCATTTGTGCCATCCTTGAGGAAAAATATCATGTGGAGGCAGAAATAAAAGAGCCTACTGTTATATATATGGAAAGACCGCTTAGAAAAGCAGAATATACCATCCACATAGAAGTCCCGCCAAATCCTTTCTGGGCTTCTGTCGGGTTGTCCATAGAGCCGCTCCCTATTGGAAGCGGAGTGCAGTATGAAAGCAGAGTTTCACTTGGATATTTAAATCAATCGTTCCAAAATGCGGTTATGGAGGGGGTTCTTTATGGCTGCGAGCAGGGGCTGTATGGATGGAAAGTGACAGACTGTAAAATCTGTTTTGAATATGGATTGTATTATAGTCCTGTAAGTACCCCCGCAGACTTTCGGCTGCTTTCCCCTATCGTATTGGAGCAGGCTTTAAAAAAAGCAGGGACAGAACTATTAGAGCCATATCTCCACTTTGAAATTTATGCACCGCAGGAATATCTCTCACGGGCGTATCATGATGCTCCAAGGTATTGTGCAGATATTGTAAGTACTCAGATAAAGAATGACGAGGTCATTCTGAAAGGAGAAATCCCTGCTAGATGTATTCAAGAATACAGGAACGATTTAACTTATTTCACAAATGGGCAGGGAGTCTGCTTGACAGAGTTAAAAGGATACCAGCCAGCTATTGGTAAATTTATTTGCCAACCCCGCCGCCCGAATAGCCGTATAGATAAGGTTCGGCATATGTTCCACAAGTTAGCTTAACAGCTTGCAAAAGTCATATAAAATGAGATTTGAAAGGAGAATGTAACTTCATGTTTGCTAAAAATTCAAAGGCATATTCTGTCTACCTGCTGTTCCGATTTGTCTGTTCCCTGGCGGTTTCTATGTCCACAGTGCTTTCCATCGTGTACCACCTGGAGGTGGTGCAGCTGGATGCTTTCCAGCTTGTCCTGGTAGGGACGGTTCTGGAGACCTCCTGCTTTCTGTTCGAGATACCCACCGGTGTGGTGGCGGATTTGTATAGCCGTCGGCGCTCGGTGCTGATTGGAATGTTCCTCTACGGCCTGGGCTTTCTGATGGAGGGTGCGCTACCGTGGTTCGCGCCGGTTCTGCTGGCCCAGGTTGTCTGGGGTTGCGGTGATACCTTCATCACCGGCGCTCTGGAGGCGTGGATTGCCTCGGAGGAAGAGGACAAACCCATAGACAAGGTGTTCCTGCGGGGCAGTCAAATGGGGCAAATCGGCGGCGTTCTGGGCGTGGTGCTGGGCACACTGCTGGGAAACATAAACCTGCAAATGCCTGTCATCTTGGGGGGCAGTTTGTGCTTGTTGTTGGGGCTGGTGATGGTTCGCATCATGCCAGAAACCAACTTCTCCCCTGCTATTGAGGAACGGCAGGGCTTGCTTAAAGACTTTGTCTGCCTGTTCAAGCTCAACCTGGGCTTTGTGAAAGGCGCACCTGTGTTGCTGGCGCTCTTAGCAATCACACTATGCGGGGGACTTGCCAGTGAAGGCTTTGACCGGCTCTCCACCGCTCATTTTCTGGATGACACGGTAATACCCGTTATCGGGCCGCTGAACAGCGTCACTTGGTTCGGTGTTATCAGTCTTATCGGCAACGGCTTAGGTATTCTGGCTTCTCAGTTGCTCATCGCCCGCATGGAGAAAAAAGGGACTGTCAGCCGAACCAGTGTGGTCATGTCCACCAGCGCCGGGTATATCCTGTGCCTGGTTCTCTTCGCGGTGGGGCGGAGCTTTTGGTTCATGTTGTTGGTGTTCCTGCTGGCGGGGCTTATGCGCACCATCAAGGAGCCTGTGCTGGCCGCCTGGATGAACGACCATGTGGATGAGAAAATGCGCGCCACAGTCTTTTCCACCAGCGGACAGCTGGACTCTTTCGGGCAGATCATCGGCGGGCCTATTGTGGGGCTGGTAGCCCAGCAGGTGTCCATACCCTGGGGGCTGGTCTGTACCGCTTTCCTGCTGTTGCCCGCGCTGTTCTTAGTGCCGGTGGCGGGAAAGAAGCGGGATTGATATGGCATAGTTAAGTTTACTGACGAGCGGGAGATTACTTCCGCTCGTCTTCATTTAGTAGCGCAAAATTTGAGGACTCTTTATTTCCTTATTCGGTATAGCGGAGGCGGCTGTCAATTCGACATAATTTTCTTGTGATACTTTACCGTACATGAGCATTTGTTTCGTATTTGAAAGAACAAACTCACCAAATAAAAAAAACGATATTCGGGTGGGTTATTTTGTTATACCCTAAATTACCCTCTGAATTTGTTTTTAAATTTGGAGGGATTTTTTTATGTCCTTTTTTCGGGCAGTTATCTATCTGCTCATACGAAGCAAAATTTATCAATACATAGCATATCAGAGAACGGCAGGAAACCAGTTAAAAAAATTTCTGCCAGTGCAACGGTACTTCTCACCTTGAAAGTAGAAGTACAATCTCCATACAATAGAATTACTATTTCCTATAACCGTAAAGGTCACAGAGCCTTTGCGGTTTTTCTTTTGTCGATTTTTGTTGGAAAGTGCCGTAGGGCTGTTTCTGATATGCGGTGTCGTTCTCCGCCTCTCCATCTGGATTTTTTACATTTCAAAAATTCAGATGGGAGGTATTTATGGTGAAATATGCACCAAGAAAGGTATATATCAGAGAAAGTGGCGGCTATGTGGAATTATCCTACACGGAGTTCTGCCGTTGCAGGGAATCCGACCAGACCTATATGGACAAGCTGTTTATCCCCATTCAAGGCTGTCTGCTTGAAGTCGTGAGGGAGCAATACACAGACTTCTACCGTGACAAGGAACGGTGGCGTTATCTGCAAAAATTAGATACAAAGAATAGACTGCTATCTCTCGACGGATTTACGGACAGCGAGGGGAATCCTCTGGACTTTATCACTGATGAAGCGGTGGACATTGCAGAAACCGTTGTCAATGCGGTCATGGTGGACAGGCTGAAAGCCGCCCTGCCTTTGCTGTCGGATAGTGAACAGGAGCTGATACAGGCAATCTTTTTTGACGGACTTTCCGAGCGTGAAGTCGGGGCGAGGTTGGGCATAACCCAGAGCGTTGTAAACAAACGCAAAGCCAGAATCCTAATAAAACTAAGAAAGATAATAGAAAATTAAAATTTAAGGCGTTCAGCCCCCTTGTTTTTTCCTTTGGGAAGATGAGGGGGCTTTTCTCTGCCCTCTCAATCAATTCTGATTGGAGGAAGTAAGAATGGCATACAACCACGGACGGGAGGACAGGAAATGGCGTATCTGGAAAGAAGCGGAGGAAAAGCTGCTGCGTGAGTGCGGCGTTGATGAAGCGACCATTGAGCAGATACGCATGGCGGACAGGGCAGACTTCAATTCCAACAGGCGGTTTTACCGATGGACGAATGACGTTGCGGAATATCTTGAGGACATGGCAGGCAGGGAGCGGCAGGCGGAAGTGGGTACGGTTGCGGAGTTACTGGAAGAGATTGAGAGCGAAAATCTCTATCAAGTATTAGTCACGGTGGACGGGCGTACCTTGAAAATCGTCCTGCTGAAAATGCAGGGGTATTCCACAAAGGAGATTGCCCCGCTTGTGCATTTGACGACTGGTGCCATCTATGCGAGGTTAGACCATCTGCGGAAGAAGCTTCGGAAAATTTTGTAAGCGTCTAATACATCCCATTATTCTGCGGGCTACTGGGTGGGGAGTGGAATCTCCCCGCTTATTTTTGGCAGGAGGAAAACGGGATGGCATATAAAGCTAAGGCGTACACGCTTCGGGAGGAATCCACGGAAAGCGGTATAAGGTATTTTATCAGTTTTAAGGACGGGCAGGGGGAACACCACGAACTGGAAGTATCCGAGCAGTTATTCTTTGAATTTCGGCAGATGGAACGCAGGAACAGGAATCTTCTCCAATGGGACGAGCGGCACAGGGAGTTTTCGGAAGTATGGGACGAAACGCTGAACAGGCGGGCGTTAAAGCTGCCTAAGAGCATTGAGGAACAAATGATTGAAGCAGAACGGGCGGAACTGCTCTGTAAGGCGGTTGACAGACTGCCAGAGATACAAAGGCGACGTTTCCTGCTCTACTACGAGTATGAGTTCAATTTTTACCAAATCGCCGCTATGGAGCATTGCACCGCTTCTGCAATACAGAAATCCGTTGCTGTTGCAAAGAAGAAAGTAAAAGCGGAAATGAGGAAATATCTCCAACCATGACCGACACCGCCCGAAAAAGAAATCTGTTTTTTATTTGTGTGGGATTGGCGGTATTACATACTCTCACTTTTTTCGTGGGAGTAAATCTATTTTTAAGGAGGTCAACGCCTATGTGCAACAAAAACAAGATAACTGCCCGAAAGGAGGAAACCCATGCAGAAGTTACAGACAGTCAACGCCGAAACGCTCCTTTATGAGCCGCTTGAGAAGCCGTCCTTTGTGGTGGACAGCCTTATCCCCACAGGCTTGTCGCTGTTCTGCGGCTCACAGAAGATAGGCAAGAGCTGGCTCATGCTGAAGCTGTGCTTATGCGTGTCGCAGGGAATCCCCTTATGGGACATGACGACAATGGAGGGCGATGTGCTTTACCTCTGCCTTGAGGACACGTTCTGCCGCATACAGGACAGGCTGTTCCGTTTGACGGACGAAGCGAGCGGGCGGCTTCATTTTGCCGTGGCAAGCTGCAAGCTGTCAGACGGTCTTATCGTGCAGCTTGAGGATTATCTGAAAGACTATCCAGACAGCAGGCTCATTGTCATTGATACCTTGCAGAAAGTCCGTACAGCTTCAAAAGACAACGCCTATGCAAGCGACTATGGGGACATCTCCCTAATCAAAGATTTTGCCGACAGGCACTCTCTGGCGGTCATTGTCGTACACCACATCCGAAAGCAGAATGACAGCGATGTGTTCAACAAGGTGTCTGGGACGACAGGCTTAACGGGGAGTGCGGACGCTACCTTTGTTCTGGAAAAGGAGAAACGGGCATCTGACACCGCCAAGCTGTATGTAACGGGCAGGGACACGCCCTATCAGGAATACACGCTCCGTTTCCGTGATTGCAGTTGGGAACTTGTGGAGAGGAAAACGCAGGAGCAGCTTGCGAAAGAAACGATACCAGATGTCCTTTTTCGGTTGGTGGATTTTATGAGGGATAAGGAAGAATGGGCAGGCACGGCAACGGAGCTGTTAGCCGCTATGGGGGAAACGGAAACCATACCCACGGTGATTACGAAATGGCTGAATGAATATCACACCACATTTTTAAGCGAGAACCGTATCTGCTACCAGTACAGCCGCAGGAAAGACGGCAGGCAGATTGCCCTTGCAAGGAGGGCGGGTGACAGCGGTGACGGCGGTGACAGCGATATTGGGATACCCCCTGTTACTGTCATTGACGCTTAAAGCCATGTAAAGTTGGCGGCTCTGCCCTGCGGGTGACAGCGGTGACGGCAGTGACAGTGATTTTAGGATACCCTGCCGCTGTCATCCCTACGGGAGAACACCCCGCAAACGCAAAATGCAGGCGTGGGATTCACCCGCCCTTTTCGGGCGTGTAAAATCACCCCTGCGGTCAGAAAAATCTCTCCGATTTTTCCGACTGCGTTTACAGGGTGTAACACACTACACTTTGCCCTGCAAAGAGCCGTGTGCCAGACGTTCCCTCTGGACTCCCTTATGGCAGGTCTTACGCCCTGCTATCCTACGCCTTGCGGCTTCGGATAAAAGAACGGCGGCATGACGGTTACAGCTCTTGCGAGGGAGTATCCCAAAAACACCGTCACCATCGTCATGACCGTCATGCAGGGGATAAGGGTGACAGTTACGGCAATCGGCAGGGGGCATCCCAAAACTGCCGTCACCACCGTCACCGCTGTCACCCAAAGGGCAGTTACCCGCCGAAGAAAGGAAGATGATGGATTATGCCCTATGCAATCCTGCGTTTCCAGAAACGCAAAGCGGGCGGCGTTGCGGCTTGCGAACGCCACAACGAGCGGAAGAAAGAAGCCTACAAAAGCAACCCAGATATCGACATGGAACGCTCTAAAAATAACTATCATCTTGTCGCACCGCCAAAGTACACCTATAAGAAAGAGATTAACCGAAAGGTAGCCGAAGCAGGGTGCAGGACAAGGAAAGACAGCGTGATGATGGTGGAAACGCTCATCACGGCTTCACCAGAATTTATGAACCAGTTACCGCCCGAAGAACAGAAAGCGTATTTTACGATGGCTCTGGATTTCATTTCGGAGCGTGTCGGGGAGCAGAATATCCTCTCCGCAGTCGTCCACATGGACGAGAGAACGCCCCATATGCACCTCTGCTTTGTGCCGATTACACCAGACAATAAGCTGTCCGCCAAAACAATTTTAGGCAATCAAAAGAGCCTGTCGGAGTGGCAGACCGCCTACCATGAGCGGATGTCCTCACGTTGGAATCAGCTTGAGAGAGGTCAATCTTCGATGGAAACCAAGCGGAAACACGTCCCCACATGGCTCTATAAGTTGGGCGGCAGGCTTGATAAGCAGTATGGGGAAATCGTGTCTGCCCTGTCCGACATCAACGCCTTTAACGCAGGGAAAAAGCGTGACAAGGCTCTGGAACTGGTTGCCGCATGGCTGCCCGAAGTGGAGAAATTCTCTAAGGAAATCGGCAGACAGCAGGCGTATATCGACAGCTTAAAGGAGCAAATCGGGCAGGAAGCCGACTATGCAGGGCGTATGCGTGATGAAAAGTACGAGCAGGAATTAAAGGTGCAGAAAGCCAACCAGAGGATATTTGAATTGCAGAGAACCAACGAGCAGATGGGGCGGCTGCTCTCAAAGATACCGCCAGAAGTGTTGGAAGAATTACAGAGAACAGGCAGAAACAAATCAAGAGAAAGGTAAAAAGTGAATGAAGAAACAGGATTTTAAGGTGTTAAAGACCAAAGATTTATACCCGTTTCCCGACAATCCGTTTCATGTTGTGGAGGATGAAACGCTGTCAGAGTTAGCGGAAAGCATCAAGGAATTTGGCATTGTCACGCCGATAATCACACGCCCGAAAGAGGACGGGAACGGTTATGAAGTGATTGCGGGGCAGCGGCGTGTCCGTGCGTCCGAACTTGCAGGTATAAATACCGTGCCTGCATTTGTCCTGCCCTTAGACCGTGACCGAGCCATCATCACCCTTGTAGACAGTAATTTACAGCGTGAAAATATCCTGCCATCGGAGCGGGCGTTTGCCTACAGGATGAAATCCGAAGCCATGAAGCGGCAGGGTTTCCGCACAGACTTAACCTCGTCACAAGTTGTGACGAAGTTGCGGACGGACGACAAAGTGGCACAGGGCTTCGGCGTGGGCAGGATGACCGTCCAGCGTTTTATCCGCCTGACGGAACTGATACCGCCGATTTTGCAGATGGTGGACGAGGGGAAAATCGCCCTCACACCTGCGGTGGAACTGTCCTTTTTGAAGAAAGACGAGCAGGAAAATCTCTTTGCCACGATGGAGAGCGAAGAAGCAACGCCCTCACTCTCACAGGCACAGCGGATGAAAAGCATGAGCCAGAGCGGGCAGCTTGACATGGATATGATATTTTCCATTATGACGGAGGAAAAGGGAAACCAGAAAGAAACCTTGAAAATCAACACAAGCAAACTGAAAAAATACTTTCCGAAGGACACAACGCCGAAGCAGATGGAGGAAACCATCATCCGACTTCTGGAACGTGAGTTGCAGAGAAAACGGAGCAGGGACAGCCGCTAACCTTCTTTTTTCGGGAAGTAAATGCAGGAATTTGGAACAGAAGAAAGACAGAATTTTAAGGAGAATGAGGTAAGGAATGAAAGAAATCCAGTATGAGATTGTAAAGGAAATCGCCGTATTGTCTGCGAGTGACAGCGGCTACACAAAGGAAATCAATCTTATTTCATGGAACGGGAGAGAGCCGAAATATGACATCCGCAGCTTTTCCCCGAACCGTGAGAAGTGCGGAAAGGGTATCACGTTGAACGCTGATGAAGCAGCGGCACTCCTTGAAGCATTACAGAAAGAAGTAAACAGCGGGGATTGATGGTATCTGATTGACAGGGCGGGGCGTTTCCAGACGTTCTCCTGCCCTGTCTGGAAAGGAAGATTTAAGTATGGGCGAGGATAGGAAAACAACTGGAAGAAGAAAGCGTATTGTGCCAAAAGGGCAAGTACAAATGATTATCAGTCGAGAATATATCGGCACACAGACCGTTGCAGAAGCGTTTGTCCCGATTATCTCCGAGGATATTCGGAAGAAGATTGCCGAGGGCGACACCTTCGACAATGAGGGGCTGTCCGCTTAGAATGTACGCAATGGAACATGAAAACGTTAGGACAGATATGGAGGTTTTACAGTATGGCAGGAATAAGAACGGAGAACAAGATTTATGAAGTCGGCATTTACTGCCGCTTATCAAAGGACGATGGCACGGATAACGAGAGTGCGAGCATTGCGACACAAAAATCCATCCTCACGGATTATGTGAAAAGGCAGGGATGGCATTTAGCAAAAACGTATGTTGACGATGGCTACTCTGGAACAAATTTCCAAAGACCAAGTTTCCAGAATATGATTAAGGACATTGAAAACGGGCTGATAAACTGCGTGATTACAAAAGATTTATCCCGTCTGGGGAGGAACTATCTTGATTGTGGGTTATATCTGGAAGTCTTTTTCCCAGAGCATAACGTGAGGTATATAGCGGTCAATGACGGCGTGGACACCTTAAACAAATCCGCTATGGACATCACGCCTTTCCGCAACATCCTAAACGAAATGTATTCTGCCGATGTGTCAGTCAAGATAAAATCGGCGTACCGTGCGAGGTTTCAGCAGGGGAAATTCATGGGAACAACAGCCCCTTATGGCTATGTCAAAGACCCTGCCGACCACAACCATCTGCTGATAGATGACAAAGTTGCCCATGTGGTAAGGGAGATATTCGACCTTGCGTTAGCGGGCAACGGCATCGCCAAAATCCGCAAGCACATCAACAAACAGCATATCCTACGCCCTGCCGCTTATGCGGTGGAGCAAGGGGCAACAGGCTATGAGCGGTACTTTGAGGATAACGAGGAAAACCGTTATATTTGGAGCGAGAACAGCGTGAGGGGCATTTTAAGAAGCCCGATATATGCGGGCAACCTTGCAGGCTACAAGCGGATTGCAGCCAACATGAAAAGCAAGAAACGCCCCTCTAAGCTGCCCGAAGAATGGGAAGTGATACCAGACACCCATGAGGGGATAGTCACGCAGGAGGAATTTGACACCGTACAGCAGCTTATGACGAGCCGCAGGCGGGAGCAGAACGCAGGGGGATTTGAGAATATCTTTTCGGGCGTTATCAAGTGTGCGGACTGCGGCTATGCGATGCGGGCGGCGAGTGCCAACAGGAGGAAACGCCCCGACATCATCGACTGCGTACAATACACCTGCAATAATTATGGCAGATATGGCAATGTTATGTGTACCGCACACAGCATTGAAGCGAGGGACTTATTCAATGCCGTCCTTGCCGACATCAACCGCTTTGCGGATATGGCGGTCAATGATGAAAAGGCGGTCAGAGCCATAGAAAGGCGGCTCACGGAAACAGACCAGAGCAGGGCGAAATCATTAGAGAAAGAAAAGAAGAAGCTGAACAAACGCCTTGCGGAGCTTGACAGGCTGTTTTCCTCTCTCTATGAGGACAAGGTAATGGAGCGTATCACGGAGCGGAATTTTGAGATGATGTCGGGGAAATACCAGAAAGAGCAGCTTGAAATTGAAGCACGGCTGAAAGAGGTAACGGAAACGCTCAATGACAGCTATGAGAAATCGCAGGGCGTGAGGGACTTTCTATCCCTAATCCGCAACTATCAGGGGCTGAAAGAGTTGGACGCAACCATCATAAACGCACTCATAGACAAGATACTTGTTTCGGAACGTGAGAAACTTGCGGACGGGACAGTAAGGCAGGAAATCAAGATTTACTATAAATTCATCGGCTTTGTCGGTGAATTACATATCACACCCACAAAGCGGTGGACGGCGTTAAAGCCTAAAAATTGTACGGTGTGCGGTGTTGAATACGTCCCCAGCTCTGGAATATCAAAGTATTGTCCCGCTTGTGCTAAGAGGATACAGAGGGAGAAATCAAACGAGAGCAAACGCAGGAGTAGGGAGAGGAACCGAAGGGCATGTATTGAACTGTCCGCAAAAAATGACCGACTGACCTGGAACAAAGGGAAGGGCGTATCATCCGTCAGGGTAATATGAACAAGAAAGTGCATATCTATCGCTATGTGACGGAAGGAACCTTCGACAGTTACATGTGGCAGCTGATTGAAAGCAAGCAGAAATTCATTTCCCAGATCATGACCAGCAAATCCCCGGTGCGAAGCTGCGAGGATGTGGACGATACGGCGTTGTCCTATGCGGAGGTAAAAGCCCTGGCAACGGGGAATCCGGCGATCAAGGAAAAAATGGCACTGGATGTGGAAGTATCGAAGCTGAAGCTGCTGAAAGCGAATTTTGTGAGCAATCATTACCGGCTGGAAGATGATATTTCAAAGAATTTCCCGCAGCAGATAGCAGTCCTTAAGGAAAATATCGAAGGATACAAATCAGATCTGGAACAGTATCAGGCAAATAAGATCACGGATCCGGAGAGATTTGTGATGGAAGTCGGCGGCACTGCTTTTTATGAAAAAAAGGAAGCAGGAGCAGCCCTCCTTGCTGTCTGCCAGTCCATGAAACAGGCGGATGCCATGATTAATGTCGGACAGTATCAAGGATTTTCCATCCGCTTAAAGTTTGATTCCTGGAACAAGGAATTTATCCTTTCCCTGAAAAATGAAAATGTATATCGTGTCAGCCTTGGTTCCGATGAAAACGGTAATATCATCAGGATCAATAACGCATTGGAGGCAATCCCGCAAAAACTGGCAGAAGCAGAACGTAAGCTTGAGACAGTGCAGGGACAGATGAAAAATGCGATGGAAGAGGTGAAAAAACCGTTCCCGAAAGAGGAAGAACTGAACCAGAAACTGGAGCGTCTGTCGGAACTGAATGCATTGCTGAACATGGATGAAAAGGAAACTGTGATGGAAGGGGAAGCAGAGCAGGATGAGCCTGGAAAAGAAAAACGTTCTATTCATGAAAAAATCAGTGCATATAAAAAGAGTACTCAACTGGAAAATACTGAAGACAGAATCGGGATATCAAGCGAGATTTGTATTGGCTAAATAATGGTATGCAAGAGAATGAAAATAATGTAAAATAAAGGCAGGTTTTGAAAATTTATAAAAATGAATGTATCAGCTTGAAGTGCCAAACTTGCATTTCAAGTTGAGTAAGGAGATTATATGGCTGATCAAATGACAAATGAAGTGATAGACCAGGGAACTGCGGAAGCACAGATGGTAGAAGTTGTACAGCCTGCTATTGAAAAACTAATTTATGTCATCCGTGACAAACAGGTTATGATAGATAGTGATCTTGCAATGCTTTATCATGTGGAGACCAAGCGGTTGAATGAGGCTGTAAAAAGAAATATCGCCCGGTTTCCAGAAGAATTCCGGTTTCAACTGACAGAAAAAGAAACAGAGAGTTTGAGGTCGCAAATTGCGACCTCAATGAAAAGTAACGGGGACAATGAGAAAAAAGGCGGAAGAAGATATCTGCCATATGCCTTTACAGAGCAGGGAATTGCTATGCTTTCTGCAGTACTCAGAAGTGACGTAGCCATTCAGGTCAGTATTAATATCATGAATGCTTTTGTAGAGATGAGGCGTTTTATTGCCAATAATGCTCTGCTTTTTGAGCGTATCAGTACTGTTGAATTAAAACAGTTGGAATACCAGAAAAAAACTGATGAAAAGCTTGAGCAGATATTTGAGTACATAGCTGATCATGAGGAGTCAAATCAAAAGGTATTTTTTGATGGGCAAATATATGATGCTTTCAGCTTGATTGTAAGTCTGATTCAAAAAGCAGAAAAAGAAATTACTTTAATTGACGGCTATGTCGATGTAGGAACGCTGAACCTGCTTTCAAAGAAAAAAGATAATGTAAACGTTACAGTATATACGTTAAAAAGAACAAAATTGTCAAAAACGGATGTTGATAATTTTAATATGCAGTATCCAACATTGGATGTGAAATATACGAACGTATTTCATGACCGCTTTTTAATCCTTGATAGAAAAACGGCGTATCATATAGGAGCGTCGCTAAAAGATGCTGGAAAGAAGTGCTTTGGCATTAACCGGATTGAAGATGCCGGTATTATAAGGGATATTTTGCAGAGGTTGGAGTTAGAAACGGAAGAATAGAAGGGAGATGGTACCATTGTCCCGGAAGAACCATAAAATGATTGATGGCAAACTTCTTCAGACGGATAAGAAGTATTCTCATCTGAAATTGAAACAAAAGGAAAGAATAGCTGAATGGATGTATCTGGAGACAAAAGCATATTATGAGAAGAATTATACATTTCCCGGGGATAAGCAAATCGGGGACGTTATCTCAAAAGTATATGAGCGGATCACCGATGCAGACATATGGGTTCCTTATGGAGAAGTTGTGAAGCATTATAAGAAAAAGAGGGCTGATATTAACAAACGTGTGAGACGGTCCCTTAACCAGCATGAGGAAAAGAAAACGGAAACAGTCTGCTTCATGAATCTATGTATGGTGCAGGATGGAAAAGGAAATGTACTTGCACTGGACAAAGTAAATGACAGTTATACCGGAACAACGTTTCCGGGTGGACATGTGGAAAAAGGGGAGATTTTTACAGATGCTGTCATCCGTGAAGTTTACGAAGAGACGGGACTTACGATTGAAAACCCCCTGTTCTGTGGCGTATATCATTGGAATAAATCGGGTACGCATTATGTGATTTTCCTGTATAAAGCAGATCAATATTCAGGAATATTACATAGCTCTGAGGAAGGAAAAGTTTACTGGATCCCGATGGATGAGTTTAAAGAAAAGGAACTTGCTACTGGGATGGAATACGTTTTGCAGATGATGGAATCTGCACAGATGAATGAGTGCTATATGCGTCTGGAAGATGGAAAATATGTAGGAACTTTATATTAAGTTATGGCGTTTGCCGGCAGTGAAATACCTGCCGGTTTTTTCATGCCCGGAAGGAGGTGCTATGTGAGGAAAACAGAAAAAGTAATGTTGATTGTGTTTCTGGTAATTTCGTTGATATGTGGGAAATTCCTCTTGGATTACTGGAAAGATTCTTATGACAACAGACAGAATTACCGGCAGGTGGAAGAGATAGCGTTTCCGGAAAAGGATACTGAGGATGATGGATCAGAATCCAATGAGGATAATCCAACGACAGAGATAGATGACTTTGATTATCAGTCATTGCTGGATGAAAATTCAGACTGCATCGGGTGGCTAAAGATTGAGGGGACCGATATCAGTTATCCAGTCGTGCAGGGAGAAGATAATGGGTTTTATCTCCACCACGATTTCCAAAAGAATTATGCCATCTGTGGAACACTGATGTTGGACTGCCGGAATGATGTTGAAGCCAGGCAGGAACATTTGATTATTTATGGTCACCAAATGAAAGATGGAAGCATGTTCAAGCAATTGAATGGATATAAAAAAGAAGAGTTTTATCATGAGCATAAGGAGATTACGCTATATCTGGAAAACCAGAAATACCAGTATGAAGTGGCTGCTGTATATGTGACAAATGTGGCACAAAGCGGTGGTTATTATGATTATTTACACAAAGAAACACGAAAACAGCAGATGGATTATTTACAGAAAATGGCAGCTTATCAGCTTTATCCGACGTGTGTTACCGTCAGGGAGGATGATGAGCTGCTTTCTTTATCTACCTGTGAATATACCAGCACAAATGGCAGGCTGATTGTCCTTGCAAGAAGAATTGGACGGTAGGAGGAAAATGAATATGGCAATGAATAGGAATATGACAATTGCAGAAAAAGAAGTCCGGGATTATGCCAAAAGACAGATGAAACGGGCAGAACAGCGGGAAAACATTTTATTTACAGAGGAACAGAAAGAACAGGTTCTGGAATATGCGGCTATGACCGGGGATAATTATGAGATCAGGAAAATGGTCAGAGACCTTGCAGACGCTGTCCGTTCCTCGGATGAAGAGAAGGCGGATGAAATCTTATGGGAAGCCAGAGATATAATTGATGCTTTTCCGGATCGTTCCGTAGGTATGGCAGAGCTAAAGGAATATGGCTATACTGCAGATGATATGTTCCCTCTTCGTCAGGAGATGGCACTGGAGCTTCATCGTGTTGGGGAAAAGGTGTACTGCCTGCAGTCAAATGGCTCACATGGGGACTATGCCAGCAGGAAAATAATACTGGAACATGAAGGTCTCTATGGAATTGAAAAAGAGGCATGGCAGCGTATGCAGGAGCAGGAGGACGAAATAGATTTTGAGGAAGCTGGATTATATCAGCCCCTAATGACAGATCTTGATAGAGATGAAGCATTAAAGATGTTTGATGCGGGGGAGACAGTATTTCTGATTACCACTTATCCAAGACCGATTGCAGTGCGGGAACGGATGGAGATTGAAAGAGGACCGGAGCGTTATCAAATGGAGAGAGAGGATGTGGTACGGATCAGGACGTTGGAAAAACGGATGCAGGAGTATCCACAGGTAAAGTCACTGAAAGAGGCGAAACTTCTTCTGGGGACAGAAAACAGATATGGAATATACCAGATCATAGACGGCAGTCCCGGCAGAGAATATGAATTTATGGATCTGAATTTCATTGAAAGGCATGGGTATCAGGTGAAAAAAGAGGACTATGAGTTAATCTATTCCGATAAAATGCTTTATGGCGACACGTTAGATTCTCTGTATGAGAAATTCAATATTGCCCATCCGGCGGATTATACCGGGCATTCCTTATCGGTAAGCGATATTGTAGTCCTCAATGAAAACGGGAAAGTAAAAGCCTATTTTGTAGACAGTATCAGTTTCCGTGAATTGCCGGATTTCCTGCAATTGGAGCCGGAACTGAACCGAGAGGAAGTGGCTTACCGGATCGGGGATCAATACTTTTCTATTCAGGTGGCAACGGAAGGATATGATTATTCCTTTTATGATAAGGAGTATAAACTCATGGACGGAGGCATTTTAGATGATCCTGATATTTCTATGAGACAGGCTATTCAGGATGTTTTAGAGAATGAAGGACTGGAGCAGTTAGAACGGATACCGGTAGATTATGATGAACTGCAGGAAAAAGCGGAAGAAGTAGAGGCAGAGATCCTTCAGGAAGCAAGAAGTCAGGGAAAGCGGGTGCCGGTGATTTCGGATCATACGGAAGCGGAAGCCGGATTAAATGGAATGAGTCGGTCAGAAATTGAAGAGACCGTATGGGCGATTGCACAGGCAGAGATTATGGAAAATGACCTGGATGCCAGAATACAGGCTGTGCGTGTGTACGGAAGCCGTACAAGGGATGGACTATATAAACAGGATTCTGATGTGGATGTGGTAATCGCTTATGAGGGACCTGTACGTGAGGATGATTTGTTTTCTGCATTGAATGAAGCAGGGTATAAGGTCGGAAATATGAGAGTGGATATGAACCCGATCAGAACGGACAAAACTGGCACATTGGAAGAATTTCTTGAAAAATCAGACCGGTATCTGGATGAAAAAACGGAGCAGATGAAAGCCAGAGGGGAGTACAAGCCATTGGCGAAAGTAGAAGAGCTGGAGGAGGCAAACTACAATATGATCGATAATGTCCTGAACAATATGCCTCCGAAGAAAGAGCCGTATCTGGAATACTATGCTGCGGAATGTGATGAATACCATAGCCTTGGAAGATTATATAAGAGTACCAATCTGGATGAGATTCTTGCAAAATACCGGGAAATCATTGATGACCCAACGTTAAGTTACTATGGAAACGGCATGGGCATTATTTACCGTGACCCGAATGATACTTTTTATGATGAGGCGGAGGTATCTCTGGTCAGCAGGAAATCTATCCGGGGAGACAGCCTGGATGATGTGGCATTTCTGGCAGCACTTCCAATGGTACATGAAGCACTGGAAAAGATTGTAGAAGCATTTCCGGATTTTCGGTATTATCCTCCGAAGGAATTGGATGTTCATTATTATCCGGAGAAAATGAATGCGGATGAACTGGCTGCAGCACTGGATCAATTAGCGGAAGACTTTGACCATTATGATTATCATGATAACTTTAGCCCGGAGGAAGATATGGTGGAAACTGTCGCATTGGAATTAAGATGTGGTTATGCCCATAAGTACATTCCATTTTTGAAAGATATTGTTGATGAGGAATGCGAAGAGTCTCCACGGGCAGAAGAACTTCTGGAGAAACTGAAAGCCTATCAGCCTGAGATACCGGAGACAGCAGTACCGGTTGTCCGCATCAATTTCTGTGAGGATAAGGAAATGAACATTTCCGGTTATCAGAAGCTAGGAAGCCTGGATGAAATAACAGCCAAAATGGATGAAGAACTAGCTTCACACGCAGATCCAAAGACTGGAATGCCGGAGAAAACTGTACAGATGTACTTTACAATTTACTACCCGGATCGTGACCAGATGCAGGAACTAAAAGGGAAAATCAATATCGGAGATGGAAACGGCGGTATTGTGAGCCAGTTGAAGAACCAGAATGAAATGAAGCTGCATGATGAAAGCTGGCTGAATTACCAGAAGGGTAAGGGCGAAGAATCCTTTCAGGCATATATGGCGGATCTTACGGATATGCAGGAGCATGTGCTGCCGTATTTGCAGAGTTTCTGCAGTTTGGAAGAAAAAGCACCTGAACGAGTAGAAGGAGCAGTTCAATTATCGGTGGATGGAGAAAAGAAGTTGGCTGAAAGAGCAGTATCTGATAAGGGCGCCCTAAAACAGGGCTCCCTTGTAGAGAGCAAAAAAACAATGGAGAAAAAGGAAAAGAAATCTATTCATGAGCGGTTGAAAATCAATAAGGAGATTATTGTGAAACAGCAGGGAAAAGATAGCAAAGAGAAAGGGGTTGAGATTGCTAAAGAATGATCGGATAAGGTTAAAAATAGATGATAGCGATTGGATAAGAAGAATTATTCATCGCTATCATTTTCAAAACAATATGCATTTAGTTCTGGATAATCAAGAAATTCTGCTAATCTGATGATTGTGCCGAAGTTCTTTTTCCATCTTTGGTCTTGCCATGGTATTTCTTTCCCGTGGCACGAACTGTCACGCTGCGACTAATTTATTAGGAGCCAACCTGCACATATGGGAATATGTGTCAATCGAGGGTATGGGGGTGCTGGATGTCCTGTGGACATCCGTTTAGCACGGATCAAGGCGGAGCGCAGACCGAAATCCCAATCAAGATTGCCGAGTGACAAAAATGAACGAAAGTGAGTTTTGAGTTACTCAGGCGAATCTTGCTCTGAAAATGTTGTCCTATAATATAAGCCGTTTATTAAATTAAGAATAAAAAGTATGACATTATTGTTTATAAAAGAAAATAATATATTTGAGTATTTTTTGAAAATAAAACTTCTCAATTAGGAACACAATCTAAGTCACTTTAAGTTGAATTTTAACTAAACATTGCTCAATAGGCATAAATGTATTATAATATGCGTAATAAAGCATGACTAAAGGAGGGAGGAGTTCACATATGGAAATCAGAGTTCTCCGTTATTTTTTGACGGTAGCCAGAGAAGAAAGTATTACAAAAGCTTCAGAGGTTTTGCATATCACACAGCCAACACTTTCCCGCCAGCTTGCGCAGATGGAGGAAGAAATCGGTGTAAAACTCTTTGACAGAGGAACCCGTAAAATTAAATTAACCAATGAGGGGATTCTGCTTCGGCGTCGTGCAGAAGAAATTTTACAGCTTGTTGATAAGACGGAAAAAGAATTGGTGGAACAGGAGGAACAGGTGGAAGGCAAGATTTCCATTGGGTGTGGAGAAATAGCTTCTGTTCAGTTACTTCCGGAGTTGTTCAGAAATTTTCATCAGAAATATCCCCGTGTTACTTTTGACATTTTTACAGCAAATGCAGATTTGGTGAAAGAACAGATGGATAAAGGACTTCTGGATCTGGGGCTGCTTTTGGAGCCGATTGATATTGAAAAATATGAATACATACGTATGAATATGAAGGAAAGATGGGTAGTCCTGATGCCGCCGAATGATACACTTGCAGAAAAAGACTTTATTACCGCAAGTGATTTAGCAGAATTGCCTGTAATTCTTCCGAGGCGAATACAGGTACAGAGTGAGCTGGCAAGTTGGTTTGGGGATTATTACAAAAATTTGAATGTCCTGATTACCAATAATTTCAGTACCAATGCCACTGTCATGGTAAATCAGGGGCTGGCATACTCGTTAGTTATCGAAGGATCGATTCCTTTTTTAGATGCCTCAAAAGTAATCAGTCGACCACTGTATCCGGAGCTTCAGGCAACAAGTGTACTGGCATGGAAGAGAGGCCAGCCATTCAGTCTTGCGTCTACAAAATTTATTGAAGTTATAAAATGCTTTTTAGGCATGAGTCAGACATATAATCCAGATATTTGATATACTTTAACCGTATGAATATAATGTAAGTGTAGGAAAGAAGCAAAATGCTTCCTAACTACACTTACTTTTTTTTGAGAGGAGTATCGTTGTTTGATGAGACCGGATTTTTATACTCTGTCTAAAGCAGGATTTAGCAAGGAAGAACTCAAAAGAATTTCAGAGTGTGAAGATAGAGAGTGGCAAATACAAATGCTGAGAAAGTATCGATTTAAATTGCTGGATGAGATACATGAGAAGCAGCAATCCCTTGATGAAATTGATTATATGATTAGCAAAATGAAAGAATGAGGTGACCTATGCTTTATATGAGCTGGGAAAGGTCAGTTCCGGGAGTGAATATATGGAAGCGATTACCGGAAAAATGACAATTTCTGCGACAGAAGAATAGGAGGTAAAGTCGATGGAATGCGTTATCATGCTGACGGATATACAGAGAAATATTTGAATGGAGGAAATGCAATGGTGGCATATAATCCGGATGATGTCAGTCAGATATGGGCGTTGGAAAATGGGGAATATCGGGTTTTCGACCTGATAGAAAGCCGTTTCCGTGGGAAAAGCCTTGAGGATGTGGAGAATCTGAAAGCAGACTGCCGGGAGATGATAAAAAATGCTGCAGGGGAGAATTTGCAGGCAAAGATAGACCTGGCAGAGCATATCCGGGGCATTGCGGGAAATGTATTACACTCCGGGGACACGAAGGTGAAAGATATCCGGAGGACGAGGAAAAAGGAACAGAGAAAAGTACATGTGGATTTCCTAAAAGGCGGTGCAGTCAATGAATGATTTAAGGAATATTATGCCGGAGATGAAAAGCGGAACGGCACTGATAGAGGCGATGCAGGAATATCCTGCATATGACCGGGATATCCGGGAGAAAAGCAGTACAGAACGTCTGATGGCATTGTCAGATATTTATGATGTCTATGTCCCCTCCCGGATGTCGGTAGAAATCTATCATAAATTATATCTCGGCCTTCTGCGTTCCTTGCAGAAGAAGGGGACTTTGCAGGCCGTTTGCCAGCAGAATGAAAACGCGAAAGGGGTTAGAAGTGAAAAATATTGCGGAATTATTGGCGGTTCGGATTCTTTTACTATCATTGGGGCATCTGGGATTGGAAAAAGTTCTGCCGTGTTCCGGTCTATTGCTCTAATAAGACAGAAAGAGATATTGGAAATGGAAGAACCTTATTGCAGGATTGTTCCCTGTGTGGTCGTCCAGTGCCCATTTGATTCTTCTGTAAAGGGATTGCTTCTGGAAATCCTCCGGAAAGTAGATGAAATTCTGGACAGTAAATACTACATGAACGCAGTCCGGGCACGTGCGACAACAGATATGCTGATTGGGAGTGTCAGCCAGGTGGCATTGAACCATATCGGCCTGCTAGTGGTGGACGAGATTCAAAATGTGGTAAACAGCAGGAATGGAAAAGCACTTGTGGGGATGCTGACACAGTTGATAAATAATTCCGGAATCAGCATTTGTATGGTGGGAACACCGGAAAGTATCCCGTTTTTTGAACAGGCCATGCAACTTGCAAGGCGGTCACTGGGAGTGCAGTACGGAAAGATGGAATTTGGAGCGGAGTTCTGCGGTATCTGCCGTTTGCTGTTTGAGTATCAGTATACAAGACAGAGGATGGAACTGACGGATGCAGTTATTGAGTGGCTGTATGAACATTCCGGCGGTAATATCTCCATATTGATAGCCCTTGTCCATGATGCACAGGAAATTTCTATCCTGTCAGGAAAAGATGTGTTGGATATGGGAGCGTTCCATGAGGCTTATGAAAAACGTCTGGCAATGCTGCATGATTATATGGAACCGTCTATCAGAAGGAACAAGCAATGCTCGGGACGGGGAAAGAGAAAATCCTTGCCAGATAATACAGGAAAAGCATGCTTATCGGAGGACCGAACGGAAACAGTCTGTGAAAAGAAGGGCAGTGATGGAATGAGCCTCGCTGAACTGGCTTCGGAGGCAAAAGACAGTCACAGTGATATTGTGCAATTGGTTCAGAGATATTTTACGGTGGAGGAGGTGCCGGTATGATTTCTTTTTTCCCGAAAGCATACCCAGGAGAATTGATATACAGTCAATTGGCCCGGTATTATGTAAAATCCGGGTATCTATCCCTGGCATATGCGATTGAAGATTTGTATGTACATAAATATACAACACCGGATATCGAGTTTATAAATGAAATGAAGCCGGAAGCGGTGTCTTTGCTTACGAGGCAGAAGGATATGGAAACATTGATTCAGCAACATACGATGTTTGGTTCTTATGGGAGATTTCTGCCAAAGGAGAAGAAGATTAAGGCGTTTGAGGCGCTGGCCAGGATGCAGGGGAATTTTAATAATCTGCTGTCTATGCCGAAGAATCAGAGAGGTGTCGGAAGGTTCCTGCGATATTGCCCTGTATGCGCTCACGAAGACAGGAGGCAATATGGGGAAACATACTGGCATAGAATCCACCAGATTCGCGGGATGGACGTCTGCCCGGAGCATCACTGCAGACTGGTGGAAACCAGAGTGTCCATGGATAGAAAGGCATCACCAAGTCTGACAGATGCGGAATCTCTGGTTGATAAGACTGCAGATATTATCCCATGTGAAGATGAAAGGGAGATTGCATTGTCAAAATATATGCTGAAAGTATTCCGGGAAAAGATGGATTTTCAGGGGACTATATCGGCAGGTGAGTTCCTTCGTTCCAAATTGGAAAAATATCACCGGTCAGATTCCGGTGCAAGTCTGGATTTGGAAGAATTGTATCATGATTATCAGGCATTCTACAAAGAACAACACCTGATGACATTGGTGCAGATACAAAAGATTTTGTATGGCAAGAGATGGGATTTCCATGACATCTGCCAGATGGCAATGTTTGAGGGGATATCTCCGTTGGAATTGTCAAAAATACCAGAGAGTGCAGTTGAGAATGTGAGAAAACCGATTTTTACACAGGTGTCTAAGGAACTCCAGGTGGACTATGAGACTGTCAGGAAGGTTGGGGAGGCAGTATTGAATAAGTACGAAAGCAGCCGGGTGAGAAGGAAGACAGGAGTAAGGGAACTGGCATGGGAAAAGATGGATACGGAACTGCTCCCGGCGGTGAGAAAAACAATAGCGGAACTGTGGGGAGACGGAATCAAGAGGCCGGTACGGATAACGATTTCCTCTGTGACAAAGGCGATGAACCTGCCGGATAAACGTTTTGAGAAACTCCCCCGGTGCAGGGAGGAAATCCAGCGTCATGGAGAAACACAAAAGGAATACTGGGCGCGGGAAGTTGTGTGGGCGTTTCAAAAGTTGGTCAGGGAAGGTCAGCCTGTGAACTGGAGAGGGATTAGAAGACTGACAAATATGAGAAACGTGGATTTTCAGGGGTGTAAGCCTTTTCTGAATCAGTATACAGATAGTGAAACGGCAGACAGAATTCGGGGACTGTTGTAAGCAGGAGCGCAGGGGTTACGGAGGTGCAGGATATGAAGAGAAACCAAATAATAAGAATAAGGGATTTTATCAATCATGACTTGATTCCATGTATGAACATGATGCTTCCGGTTCTGTATCTGACAATCATGTTGTCGGATAAGAACCATCGTGATATTGTGGGGATTTTCTTTACTATGGTTGGAACCGTGTTTCTGTATCATGTGTCATGTCTTTTAGGGGAAATCCTTAAGTGTATAGTCTCTCTTGTGGCAAGGGCGATTCTGATTGTATTGGAAATCATAGAGCGGATTCATATAGGGACAGGACGGAACAAAAATACGGAATATCAAAAAGGGAATCAGTATAAGGAGTAGGGGTGTCAAGATGGCAAGAACTGGAATCAGAATAAATGCCATGGCGGTCAGGCAGAATCGGATGATTTGAGAAGAGCAAGAAAGATATTTGGTATGTATGGGGTGGTGTATAAAGAAGTGCTTCGGGCAAGAAGAAAGGAACTGATGAAACAATATCATCCGGATTCAGGAGGGGATTTGGAGAAAACAAAGGAGATAAACGAGGCTTTTGATATCCTCTGGAAGATAGCAGTATGAGTATCTTACAATCCTACAAAACGGGTCTGTAAGGTGAAAGGGAGAAATAAGGAGGATTTATTGTTGAAAATAAACAATTATCAATGCTTATTGTTATAAAATATAGATAGAATATATAGATATAATAGAGTACTTACAACTTACAGAAAATAAAGTGTATTTTTCATATAATCATGACGATATATCTATGCATCCCGTTGGGATAATTTTTTTCTTAATATATGTAAAATTACAAAGTGTAATTTCTGTAAGTTGTAAGTTTGGGAATCAGGATTCCATGAAGAGAGGAACAGATTAGGGCGTATGGCGGCGAGAATCATTGTTTGCCTCTTCCAGTGTTTTTTGGAACCGTTCCAGTAACTGTCCGGTTCTGCCAGCCATATAGAGCGTATGTCCGAGTGAATAATCAACCTTATGAATTGCGGATTTGAATTTCTGCGGCTGAAAATGCCCAGTCTTGTTTTTTATATGCTGTTCTGCCTGCTTTTCATAAATTAGAATCCGGCACAACTACGCTTGAGCATACACCTTTCGACTTGATTACCGTACTGCAGGAAGTAAATGGTGTTGCCAGAATGAATGCGGACTTAAGAGGACTGAAAATTTCTGTGGATCATAGTAAAATCAAGCATCGCAAATTACTTGGAAGCCCACTTCATCTAAAACAGATTCTGCAGAACATTGATGGAAACGCAATCAAGTATAATCGGGTAGGTGGTTCTATCTCTTTTTCAACAGAGGAAGTTGCATGTGAAGATGGAAAGGCAACCTATAAGTTTAGATGTTCAGATACAGGACGTGGTATGAGTAAAAGTTTTCTTTCTCATGTGTTTGAACCGTTTGCACAAGAAGATTCCAGTGCAAGGACCAGTTATATGGGAACAGGACTTGGAATGCCAATTGCCAAACATCTCACAGAAATGATGGGTGGAAACATTGCGGTGGAAAGCGAATTGAATGTTGGTACAACCTTCACAGTTACAATTTCATTTGAACTTGATTCAGACTATAAAGAAGAATACACGCTGGAAGAGGAAAATTTATCGAAAAATCTTTCAGGATTGACAGCACTTTTGGTAGAAGATAATGAGTTGAATATGGAGATTGCTAAGTTTATTCTGGAAAATGCCGGAATCAATGTCATCACTGCAAAAGATGGAAAAGAAGCAGTCGATGTTTTTGCAAAATCAGATGAGCATTACTTTGATGTGATTCTCATGGATATTATGATGCCGGTGATGGATGGACTGACTGCTACAAAAACAATCAGATCACTGGAACGGCAAGAAGCAAAAACAATTCCTATTTTTGCAATGACTGCAAATGCGTTTCTGGATGATAAAAAACAAAGCAAAGAAGCCGGAATGAATGAACACTTATCGAAGCCGTTGGATGAAAAGAAACTGATGAATACGATTTGGAAATATACAATCGGGAAAAATTCCAACAGCAAAGAATAGTGTGTGATTGTTGGTAGAGGTATATTCGTTTTTGGGTAAATAACAATTCTAAGCGGTTGATCTTTATGGTTGACCGCTTTTTCCGTCTTCAAAAAATCAGAAGATTCTATTCCTGCAATTTCTGGTAATTCAATGAAATTCTGTTGAATACAGCATGATTCTACCATTAAGGGGTGTACTTTTGGGGGCAAAATAGATACTATAATCCCAAAAGGGGGAATGGCTATGGATCTTGTGAAAATTGGAAGCTATATTGCAGAAAAACGAAAAAGCCTTGGTATGACTCAAAAACAGCTCGCTGAGAAACTGGGGAAGAGTGACAAGTCAGTTTCTAAGTGGGAACGTGGAATTTGTTTGCCAGATGTATCAGTATATTTAGAACTATGTGAAATATTAGGCATTAGTCTTAATGAATTTTTGGCTGGTGAAGATATCGAGATACCAGATGTTGAAAAAAAATCTGAAGATACCTTAATACAGATAACTAAAGATAGTAATTATAAGCAGTGTTATTTAAAGAGGATTATTGCGGCACTTCTTATTGCAGTGGGAGCATTTGTTATTGCTTTTGGAATTATAGTATGTAAAAAATTGCAGCAACCACAAAATTATATAGAAGCAGTAGATCCAGATAGCGTAGAAATGAAAACCGCAGAATTGTTGTCTGGAATTGATGGAACTATGATGTTTCGATACAATTCAAAAGATACATTTAAAGCATTATACGTTTACTTGTCAGAATATCATTCTGGAAAACGAGTTTCTCATAAACGAGTTTTGGAACTTTCCTATGAAGACGTGAAATCTGCAAAAAATGGATTGATTGTCATAACTCCGGATTTTGATAATTTTACTGCAAAGCTTATTGCGGCAGATGAATATTCAAAATATATGACAGAAACGTCAATCTTGGAAAGTGTTGCAAACAGAGAATATTATGGAAGATCTGCAACATCGATAGAGAACAAAAGCACAATAGAGTACGGAACAGAGCAAGGATTGGCAGCACTGATCTATGGCGAACAAGGAGTGAGTTCGTTGCCGATACAGGACATTACAGGAGAATACATAGATACAGATAATGAATACATGTATTATTATTCGGCTGAGTTTGTAAAATAAGAATAGCAAAAGTGAGAAGAGGATATCACAAATCATTTTTTGATGATTCGGTGGTATCCTCTTTGTGGATTTCAGAATTTGTTTCTTAGCTTTCGGTATTCTCTCGGTGAATATCCTTTCAGCTTGTGGAAAAGTCGACTGAAATACAGCTGATTATCATATCCGACGATTTTGGATATTTCATTGATGGAATAGGTTGTTGTTTCAAGTAACATCTGAGCATTGTTAATCCGGATTCCTACGATAAACTGCATTGGTGTAGAACCAGTGAACTTTTTGAAATTCCGGATAAACCAGCTGACACTCATCCCTCGTGAGGCTGCGTAATCATCTATGTTGATGTTCTGGTTATAATTTTCGCTGAAATAGGTAACTGCAGTATTCATTTCCTGATCCAGGTATTCGTCTTTCAGGATATGTTCTCGTGTCAGTTCTCGGTGGAAAGTGATTAGTAGATGACGAAGCAGAAGAACAAGCATTTCCTCATAATCATCCTGACAGCGTTGGAGTTCGATGATAATACGCTTGAAAACCCGTTCATATTCCATAGATGTGCCGACTTGGAAAACCCGTTCTTTATCCGGGAATCCATACTGACGCAAGATATTTTTAACATTGCTGCCTGTAAAATGAATCCAGTATACTTCTGTCTTATCTTCCCCATAATATTCATATTTCTGAAGTTCTTTCGGCCTGTACAGTACAATATTACCGGCGGGAACAATCGTTTCGCTATCTACATTGTCAAAATGAAAATGCCCACAACCAGCGGTGATATAGATGATCTGATAATCCAGGCGTCCCCTTGGACGGTAGGTTGGTAATTTTGGATGGCTGGAAAGGCGATAAGTGCCACAGCTTCCTACAATCAGTGGGCGACTTTTGTCTTTGAAATCCATATGGGAGTGGTTCAGATAACCAGTATTCATATACATAGGGCAGCACCTCTTTTCCTACTTTTTACCATTGTATCATTTAGTGCATATTTTGTCTAATCCAATTCATAGACATATTTTGCGGATTAGGATAAGCTATGTATAGCAAAACAAAGAAACGTAAACAAAAAAGTAAAGAACAAGACTTGCTGTGGGAGAACAACGTATAAAAAAATGTATATGTATTGAAGGAGAGTTATTTATGATTGTACCGCGTTATTATGAGGATTTAAGCGTACTGCATGAAAACACAATGCCAGCCAGAGCCTATTATATTCCGGCATCCAAAAGGATGGATAATCTGGTGGAGCACAGGGAAGAATCTGATCGTATGCAGTTACTGAATGGAAATTGGAAGTTTCAGTATTTTAACAGTATCTATGATGTTCAGGAATCTTTCTTTGAGAAGGATTATAATACAGAAAACTTTGATGAGATTCGGGTTCCGAGTGTATGGCAGATGGCGGAATATGACACACACCAGTATACAAACATCCGGTATCCGTTCCCATTTGATCCGCCGTATGTACCACAGGATATTCCATGTGGAGCATATGCACATACCTTTGTTTATCACAAAGATGAAAATGCACCAAAAACTTTCTTGAATTTTGAAGGAGTAGACAGTTGCTTTTATGTATGGCTCAATGGTTCTTATGTAGGATACAGCCAGGTTTCCCATATGACCAGTGAGTTTGATATTACCGATCTTCTTCAGGATGGAGAGAATAGCATAGCAGTACTGGTAATGAAGTGGTGTGATGGCTCTTACTTAGAAGATCAGGACAAATTCCGTATGAGTGGAATTTTCCGGGATGTGTACATTTTGAAACGTCCAGAGCAGGCAATCAGCGATTATCATATAAAAACAAAGATTGAGGATATGCTTGCAAAGGTAGAACTTAATGTGAAATTCTACTCTCCGGCAAATGTAAAAATTACGATTGAAGATAAAAATGGAGCAGTTGTCGCAGTAGGAAGCATTGCCGAAGAAGGAACAGCGGTGTTAGAGATTGCAAGTCCGGAGCTTTGGAACACAGAAAATCCATACCTGTATAAACTGATCCTTGAAACAGAAAATGAAGTAATTGTAGATCATATCGCACTCAGAAAGATAGAAATCAAAGATCAGGTTATTTACTTAAATGGACAGAAGATTAAATTCCGTGGTGTCAATCGACATGATTCCGATCCGGTTACTGGATTTACAATTAGTGTGGAACAGATTACAACAGATCTTACACTAATGAAGCAGCATAACTTTAACGCAATCCGTTCCAGTCATTATCCGAACGCACCATTCTTCTATGAAATGTGTGATAAATACGGATTTATGGTGATTGACGAAGCTGACATTGAGGCACATGGACCGTTTATGCTTTATAGAGAGGAAGACACAGATTACAATCGGTTCAAGAGATGGAATGAAAAGATTGCCGATGATCCTGCATGGGAAGCAGCCATCGTTGATCGTGTAAAACTCATGGTGGAACGTGACAAAAACCGTTTTTGCATTGTTATGTGGTCAATGGGAAATGAGAGTGCTTATGGATGCAATTTTGAAAAAGCACTGGCATGGACAAAGAAATTCGATCCAGATCGCATTACACAGTATGAAAGTGCAAGATACCGTAATTATGATGAGACATATGATTACGGCAATCTGGATGTGTACAGCCGTATGTACCCGGCACTTTCCGAGATTCAGGAATATCTGGACAAGGACGGAAGTAAGCCATTCCTTTTGGTAGAGTATTGCCACAGCATGGGAAATGGACCTGGGGATTTTGAAGATTACTTCCAGATGATTCAGGATAACGATAAAATGTGTGGTGGCTTTGTTTGGGAATGGTGTGATCATGCGATTGCTCATGGAACTGCTGAGAATGGAAAGACAATCTATGCTTACGGAGGAGATCATGGCGAAGATATCCATGATGGCAATTTCTGCATGGATGGATTAGTATATCCGGACAGAACTGTACACACAGGACTTTTGGAATATAAGAATGTTTATCGCCCGGCAAGGGTTGTTTCCTATAATAAAGAAAGCGGAGAATTGGTGCTTCATAACTATATGGATTTTGATGATCTGAAGGATTATGTAAAAATCAGCTATGAACTGACACAGGAGGGACTCGTGATCAGTAAAGGAAAACTTGCAGAAGTTTCTGTGGCACCACATAGTGAGGGAAAAACAAGCCTGAATATCAAGGTTCCGGAGAATGGAAAATGTTATTTGAAACTCATTTACCAGCTGAAAAAAGAAATACCATTGTTGGAGAAAGACCACATTCTGGGATTTGATGAAATCGAGGTAAGTCAGAAAGCCGTAAAATGCCAGCTGGCAGAAAAATGGATAGAAAAAACAGCAACGAACTCTGAATTACAGGTGAATGAAAATGATACACAGATTCACATCAAAGGTCGTGAATTTGTTTATACCATAGATCGACGTACTGCACTCTTTACGGAGATGAAATTTGCAGGACGGGAATATCTGAACCATCCGATGGAGTTAAACATTTGGAGAGCTCCAACAGATAACGATATGTACATCAAGTCTGAATGGAAGAAAGCTCACTATGATAAGGCTTACACAAGAGCCTATACGACAGAGGTTGTGCAGGGAAAACATGGTGTGAAGATTACAAGCCATGCTTCCGTTGTGGCAGAGACGGTACAGAAGATTCTTGATGTGACGATTACATGGAAAATAGATGCTGCAGGAAAGATTGATGCAGATATTGAGGCAAAAAAAGATGGAGAGTTCCCGGATCTTCCGAGATTTGGTGTGAGAATGTTCCTGGATAAGAAACTTGCAGATGTCAGATACTTTGGAATGGGACCGCAGGAGAGCTATCGTGACAAGCATCAGGCAGCGAGTCACGGTCTGTACCGGGCAAATGTAGGGGATTTGCATGAGGACTATATCCGTCCACAGGAAAATGGAAGCCATTATGATTGTGAATATGTAGAGCTTAACAACAGCCGATATGGAATTGTGGCATCCGCAGAAAAGGCATTTTCATTCAATGCTTCTTATTATACACAGGAAGAACTTGAGAAGAAAACGCATAATTATGAATTGACAGAATCAGACAGCGTAGTATTTTGTGTTGACTATGCATTAAATGGTATAGGTTCTAACAGTTGTGGTCCGGTTGTCTTGGATCAGTATCGATTTAATGATGTATTATTCCGGTTCCAGTTTACTCTGGTTCCGTATGTAAAGGGATAATAAAGTTTTAAGTAACCCGTTAACAAGGAAGGAGAGTCTGAGAGTTTTGTAAAGTCCGGATATACAGAACAATCAGACAAAAACAAAGCGAAAAAATTTAGAATTAGGCATCATACTGTTAGGCATCTTGAGATTCTAAGTGCGATGAATATGAGGAGCAAAAAGAATTCTATGGAAGAAAAAAAGTATTTAAAATGGTATAACAAAATAGGATATGGTTCAGGTGATATCGCAGGTAATGTAGTTTATGCGTTCCTGACATCTTTTATGATGGTCTATCTGACAGACTCAGTAGGACTTGCTGCTGGTGTCGTAGGTACCCTGATTGCCGTATCAAAATTATTTGATGGTTTTACAGATATATTCTTTGGATCAATGATCGACAAAACACACAGCAAAATGGGAAAAGCAAAGCCTTGGATGTTGTATGGCTATATTGGATGTGCCATTACATTAGTCTGCTGTTTTGCAGTACCAGTCAGCTGGGGAACAACCGCTAAATATGCATGGTTCTTTATCTCTTATACACTGTTAAATGGTGTGTTTTATACCGCAAACAATATTGCATACTCAGCACTTACATCACTCATTACTAAGAATAGTAAAGAACGTGTGCAGATGGGATCTTACCGTTTCATCTTTGCATTTTCAACAAGCCTTCTGATTCAGGCAATTACAGTTGGATTTGTAGATAAGTGTGGTGGAGATGCAGCTGCATGGAGAACTGTAGCAATTATTTATGCAATCATTGGTCTTATTGTAAATACGATTTCTGCTCTTTCTGTTAAGGAGCTTCCGGAAGAGGAACTTAACGAAGGAGAAGTAAAAAATGAAGATGAGAAGTACGGAATGGTACAGGCATTTAAGCTTCTTATCAAAAATAAATATTATATGATGATCTGTGGAACTTACATTTTACAGCAGTTATACAGTGCTATGATCGGAGCAGGTATTTATTATATGACATGGGTACTGAAGAATAAGAATCTGTTCGGACAGTTTGCGTGGGCAGTTAATATTCCACTGATCATTGCCTTGATCTTTACACCAACCTTAGTTGGCAAGTGGAAAGGCATGTATAAGCTGAATTTAAGAGGTTATATCTTAGCAGTCATCGGTAGAGCACTTGTTGTTGTTGCCGGATATATGGGTAGCGTTCCGCTTATGATGGCATTTACAGCTCTTGCAGCATTAGGACAGGGACCATGGCAGGGAGATATGAATGCAGTTATCGCATCCTGCTCTGAATACACTTATCTTACACAGGGAAAGAGAATCGACGGAACCATGTACTCTTGTACATCTCTTGGTGTAAAGATCGGTGGAGGTATTGGAACAGCTGTTGTTGGATGGATGCTCGAGTTCAGCGGCTATGTAGGAACAAATGCAACTCAGCCACAATCAGCACTTGATATGATGCAGTTTATGTATCTGTGGCTTCCATTAATCTTTGATGTATTGATTATGTTTGTACTTTCAAGAATGAATGTAGAAGGTGCAAATAAGAAACTGAAAGCAGAAAAAGGGATTACTGCAGATGAAGTAACAGATGCATCAGACATGGAGTAAGATTTGAAGGAAAAAGCATTGTCTGATTGAATCTTCAATTAGGCAATGCTTTTTACATATTATGAAACAATGAAACAGGCAAAAGAGCGGGGGGGACAGTATTTTGAATATAGAAGAAGCAATTGGAATGCTTAACGGGAAGAGCATTGATGAAAAATTGACAGATATCTATGTTGATAAGAGTAAGATACCGTATGAGAAGGAACGGTATGAGAAAGCAATCAACAAATATCGGACATACTTTAATGGTGATGAGATTGAATTGTTCAGTGCACCTGGAAGAAGTGAGATAGGAGGAAATCATACGGATCATCAGCATGGGGAAGTGCTGGCAGCGTCTATTAACAAGGATGCAATCGCAGTCGCAAGTAAACTTGATGAGCCGCTTGTAAAAGTGATGTCAGATGGTTATAGGGAACGGATTACAATTTCCCTGAATGATCTGGAGAAAAAAGTGGAAGAAGAGGGTACCACGAACGCTTTGATCCGTGGTGTACTTGCTAAGATGAGAATGAATGGCCATAGCATAGGAGGATTCCAGGCATATGTGACCAGCGATGTGCTGATAGGTGCGGGACTGTCTTCTTCAGCTGCTTTTGAAACACTGATAGGAACGATACTTTCTTATATGTATAATGATGGCAAGGTTGATCCGATTGAAATTGCTAAGATTGGACAATATGCGGAAAATGAATACTTTGGTAAACCATGCGGTTTAATGGATCAGATGGCTTGTTCGGTTGGAAGCCTCGTCCATATTGATTTTGAAGATCCAGAAAATCCAATCGTGGAACAGGTGAAGTTTGACCTGAACGCTTATGGATGTAGTCTGTGTATTACAGATACAAAAGGTTCGCATGCAGATCTGACACCGGATTATGCAGCGATACCAAAGGAAATGAAGCTGGTAGCGGAATGCTTTGGGAAAAAAGCTCTTCGTGAGGTATCCAAAAGGGAGATCATGAACAATATCACATTGATACGTGAACAGGCAGGTGATCGTGCCGCACTTAGGGCGATCCACTTTGTGTGTGAAAATGAACGTGTGCAAAAAGAAGTGAACGCATTAAAACAGGATAATTTTCCAGAATTTCTTGCCACGGTAAAGGAATCAGGCAATTCTTCTTTTAAATATTTACAGAATGTATATACATGCCATGATGTGCAGCATCAGAACGTGTCTATTGCGTTGGCACTGAGTGATGTTGTGTTCGGAGAAAAAGGTGTTTGCAGAGTTCATGGTGGAGGATTTGCAGGAACCATACAGGCATTTGTTCCGAATTATTTGGTTCCAAACTATCGAAAAGAGATGGATAAGGTCTTTGGGGAAGGCTCCTGTGAAGTATTAAAGATCCGTAAGTATGGTGGCATAAAGGTATTATAATCACGAAAATAAAGAAAAGGAGAAATGATCTATGAGTAGCATTTTAGTATTAGGCGGGGCTGGTTATATTGGCTCTCATACCGTGTATGAGCTGATTGCGGCAGGAGAAAATGTAGTAGTTGTTGACAATCTCGAAACAGGCTTTCGTAAGGCTGTTCACCCGGATGCAAAATTTTATCAGGGAGATATCCGGGACAGGGCATTTATAGATTCTGTATTTGAAAAAGAGGATATAGATGGAGTCATTCACTTTGCAGCCAATTCACAGGTTGGAGAGAGCATGGTAAATCCACTCAAATATTACAATAACAATCTGTGTGGAACAGAAGTATTGCTGGAAAGCATGGTGGCACATGGCATTAACAAGATTGTATTTTCATCAACAGCAGCCACATATGGAGAACCAGAACGTATTCCAATTCTTGAAACAGACCGTACAGTTCCAACAAATTGTTATGGAGAAACGAAACTTTCTATGGAAAAGATGTTTAAATGGACAGCCAATGCCCATGATTTACGTTTTGTATCCTTACGTTATTTTAATGCTTGTGGAGCACATCCAAATGGAAAAATCGGAGAAGCCCATAATCCGGAAACGCATCTGATTCCACTGATCTTACAGGTACCGAATGGAAAAAGAGAGTATATTTCCATCTTTGGAAATGACTATGAGACAAAAGATGGCACATGCGTAAGAGATTACATCCATGTGAACGACCTTGCACAGGCTCATATCCTTGCCATGGAATATTTAAGAAAAGGGAATGAAAGTAATATTTTCAATCTTGGTAATGGTGTCGGATTTACGGTAAAAGAAGTGGTAGAGACAGCCAGAAAAGTAACTGGACATCCGATTCCGGCAAAGGAAGAACCTAGACGAGCAGGAGATCCGTCAACTCTGATCGCATCCAGTGAGAAAGCAAAAGAAATTCTTGGATGGAAACCTCAATTTGATGATCTGGAGACGATTATCACAACAGCATGGAACTGGCACAAAAATCATCCAAATGGTTATGAAGCATAGTAGGAGGAGAGAAAGATAAAATGATTGATCAGCTGATTTCAGAACTGGTGGCTTATGGACTGCAAAACGGACTGATAGATGATGCGGATAAAGTGTATGTGACAAATGGTTTATTGGAACTGTTTCAAAAACAGGATTATCAGGAGACGAAAGCATCTGTAGAGCCGAGAGATTTACACTTTATTTTAGAGGATATGCTTGCATTTGCACTGTCAGAGGGAATCTTAGAGGATGATACAGTGACGATGAAGGATCTTTTCGATACAAAAATCATGGGGATTCTGACACCGGCTCCGTCTGTGGTAAGAAAAGCTTTTGAAGAAAAATATCAGGTATCTCCAAAGACTGCAACCGACTTTTATTATCATTTCAGTCAGGCAACAAACTATATCCGCACAGATCGGATTGTAAAGGATGAAAAGTGGACAACAGATACAGAATTTGGTCAGATGGATATCACGATTAACTTGTCAAAACCGGAAAAAGATCCACGGGATATTGCAAAAGCAGGAGCAGCGAAGAAATCTGGATATCCGGCATGTCTGCTCTGCAGGGAAAATGAAGGGTATGCAGGTCATTTCTCTCATCCGGCAAGACAGAACCATAGGATCATACCAATCACTCTGTGTGGAGAGCAGTATTATTTACAGTATTCGCCATATGTATATTACAATGAACATTGCATTATTTTTAATGAGAAGCATATTCCGATGGCGATTAACCGTATGACTTTTGATAAGCTACTTGATTTTGTTAAGCAGTTTCCACATTATACGGCAGGTTCCAATGCAGACTTGCCAATCGTAGGAGGCTCTATTTTAAGCCATGATCATTTCCAGGGCGGCGGGTATGTCTTTGCTATGGCAAAAGCACCTTACGAACTGGAATTTGAATTAGAGGGATATCCAGATGTACATGCAGGAATTGTAAAGTGGCCGATGTCAGTGATCCGTCTGCAGGGGAGAACAACGGAGAGCATTGTAGAGGCTGCAGATCATATCCTTACAAAATGGCGTAGCTATTCAGATTCGGAAGTTTCTATTTTTAGTGAGACAGATGGGATTCCGCATAATACGATTACGCCGATTGCAAGGATGTATGGAGATCTGTATGAACTGGATCTGGTTTTGCGTAATAATATCACAACAGAGGATTGCCCGCTTGGACTTTTCCATCCACACGCAGAATATCACCATATCAAGAAAGAAAACATTGGATTGATTGAAGTTATGGGACTGGCTGTATTACCAGCCAGATTGAAAAAAGAGATGGCAGAACTGGAGCTGGCAATTCTGAATCATGAAGACTTAAGACAGAATGAAACGATGGCGGCCCATGCTGACTGGGCAGAGGAATGGATGCCAAAATACGAGATTACAGACAGCAACATTCATTCTATCGTACAGAAAGAAATTGGAATTGTATTTACGAAAGTCCTGGAGGATGCAGGAGTTTATAAGAGAACAGAAGAAGGGAAAGCTGCATTCAAAAGATTTATTGAAAGTTTATAAAAAAGGACCACTTCATTTTTGTGAAATGGTCTTAAGAAAAAATATTCAGTTTTCACAAAATAGTCCTTTTAGTATTTATACATGGTATGGATGCTCAAAATATTCAGCGTAGAATACTAAAAGGTCGTTCAGATATTTTTTAAGATTGCTCATTTGCGATTCCTCCTTTCCTTGTTTACAAGTTGATTATAGGATAGATGAAAAAGGATTGCTTGCCAAATCGAAAGAAGATATAGACAAATGTTGCAAAGGGGAGTATTTCATGCAGTTAAAATATGTTGACACAAAAGAGGAGATTATAGCGGTAAATAAAAAGTCAAAACATATTGAACCACATCTTCATAATGCACTGGAGATTGTTTGTGTAACAAATGGAACATTAGAGCTTGGTGTCGGACAGGAACTTTACCATATGGAAAAAGGAGATATAGGCTTTGTATTTCCGGATGTTATTCATCACTATCAGGTACTGACACCCGGTGTAAATAAAGCGACTTATCTGATCGCATCGCCATTTACGATTGGTAAATTTGCGGATATCATGCAGTCCATGGCTCCTGAATACCCAGTCATCAAAGCGGAAAAGATTGAGCCAGAGGTATATAGGGTTATCAATGCGATTTTAGAGACAGAGCAGTCGGATATTACTGTTGCACAGGCTTATCTTCAAATTGTGTTGGCACGCTGCATAGGAAAACTGAATCTGGTAGAAAAGAGTCAAGTGGGGAGCAATGACCTTATTTACCAGACGGTTTCCTATATATCAGCAAATTTCAAAAAGAAGGTTTCGCTGGAAGAAATGGCAAAAGATCTTGGCGTGAGCAAATATGTCTTATCCAGACTTTTCTCCAAAACCTTTCATAGAAATTTCAATCAGTATCTGAATGATGCAAGGCTGAACTATGCATGTCATCGTTTGGAAAATACGAGTGATTCTATTACAAATATTTGCCTGGATAGTGGATTTGAAAGCCAGAGAACATTTAACAGGGTATTTAAGGAAAGATACAAAATATCGCCGAGTGACTACCGGAACACATATGTGAAAGATATGCTGTCATAAATGTTCTGCAGATAGGAAAATTTACTTCAATTTCACGCTGTTCTGTATTTGATTTTATGTGTGTATGATACGATATTAAAATGGTCGTGGAAAATAGATTTTTCAGAAGGAAAAGAACAAGGCGTACTCTAAAGAAAAAGAAAGGCAGGGCATATATGAATATGGGAAATTCCATAATTGATTTTAACGAGAAAAAAGGTTTCATCTGTGATATGGATGGTGTGATTTATCATGGCAATCAGATATTGCCAGGTGTTCCAGAATTTATTCAGTGGTTACATGATGAAAAGAAGGAATACTTATTTTTGACAAACAATAGCGGGTATACACCACGGGAATTAAATCAGAAATTGGCAAGGATGGGACTTGATGTGCCAGAAGAACATTTTTATACCAGTGCATTGGCAACAGCTGCATTTTTAAAAGAACAGGCGGCAGGCTGTTCGGCATTTGTGATAGGAGAAGCCGGTCTGTTAAATGCACTTTATGATGTAGGTATCACAATGAATGATGTGAATCCGGATTATGTTGTTGTGGGAGAGGGACGATCCTATTCTTTAGATACATTAACGAAAGCAACGAATTTGGTTCTGAAAGGTGCAAAACTGATCGGAGCAAACTCAGATGTTTCTGGACCGATTGAGAACGGCATTGCACCAGCTTGTCGGGCGTTAGTTGCACCAATCGAAATGGCAACAGGTACACAGGCGTATTTCTGCGGAAAACCTAATCCACTGATGATGCGAACCGGTTTAAACATGCTCGGATGTCACTCAGCAGAAGCAGTAATGGTTGGGGATCGCATGGATACAGATGTGATTTCAGGTATGGAAAGTGGTATGTCTACCGTACTGGTTCTCTCAGGATGTTCAACGAAGGATACACTTAAAACTTATGCGTATCGTCCAACTATGGTTTTGAACGGTGTGGGGGATATTGCTGCGATGGCGAATTCAAAGGAGAAATAAGTACAAGATAACTGGAAATGTTGTAGGTAAGATGTCACATATCTTACCTACAACGTATGAGTATGTTCGTGAGAAGCTAAGTGTGAAAAATCAAGTAATGAAGTAAAAATCTGTTGAATTATATTCAGTGTTTTTTGCTTCTTCTGCAATTCCTGTTTTTCTTTAATAGTGGCGGCATGTTCAGTTTCCAGATTTTTGATTTTCTTCTGAATTTTCTCAGAGCTTGGGATTTTGGTAACACCGAGATCCTGAAGCTCTTTTTTTAATGAATCATGGAGCTGGTATTCTGCCTGGTGTCTGCTTCGATAGGCTTTCTGGTTTGGTGCTGATTTTCCAGCTTCGATAACTTTACGACAGAGTCGGTAAGAATCGCAATGCTTTTGGATGACTTTCTGTGTGTTTATTTCATTTCCGATTTCTTCAATTCGATGTTCAGTTGCTTTAATTGAATTTTCAACATCAGAAATATGCTGTTGGAAGTCTTCATAGTTCAGCAGATTATTTTCAGAGAGGTAATTAAATGTCTTGGCAGCTTCTTTCAGATTATTCAGTTTTGCCCAACGTTCAAATCCTTCTCGATTGCCTGTGGTGACATAGGTGGAAATATTGATATACAGGCGAGCTTCTCTGGAAAGATGCTTCGGAGCTTTTGCCTTATAGCGATTTTTCTCTAATCGGAGCCGGACATTTTCTTCTGTGTAGTAACTCCCCAGTGATTTCATATAAGTGAAATTTTTCTGCTCTGGTGCCCGGAAAGATAAATTCTTTCCCTGCCGGATTTCATATCCAGCCAACTGCATTTTCTGTAAAAATTCATCATAGTTGATAGAAGACCAGATCGCCTTATCAATCGAAACACGCAGTTTGGCTTTCCAGCTGGTTCCACGATGATATTCCATATTTTCCTTATAGCTTTTTCCTTTTTCACCGGTTGGCATACTGGTGGCAAGCCCGTTTTCCTGACAGATGCGGTTGCTGATCCGGCAGATTTTATGATAGCTGCGTTTGTTGGAAACATACTTATGATTGGTGACGAAGCTGGCAGCATTGAAGATGATATGGTTGTGGATGTGGTCTTTATCAACATGAGTACTGATTACATATTCATATTTCCCTTTTAGCACTTCATCCGCAAATTGCCGTCCCAGACGATGTGCGGTTTCTGCGTCGATTTCTCCAGGCTTAAATGACTGAATTAAGTGAAATGCAAGATTATCGCCTTTATCCATTCCATTTTTTTGGGAATTTTCTCTTGTGAGAGCAAATTCCAGATCTGCAGTTTCCGGTGAGCAACCAAAACTGGAAACCAGTATTTTTTCATCTGTCTTATCTGGATTTGTGATATAGTCCAGAGCTTTTTTGTCGGTTACTTTAATGGGGAAGATCTTAATATACGCCATATTTCTTTTACCATCTCTTTCAGTTCTTTCATTTCTTCCGGATACAGGTCTCCGGTGGTATTTACTTTCTTTGCAATCTGATTGATATTAACGCCAATCTTGTGCATTTCCTCATATTGTTTTTTTAGAGGGGTGGTATCAGTGTTGACGATGTATCCGTCGATTGCCATCTTACGCAGATAAGCTCCCATGTTTTTTGTCTTAGATTGGATCATTTTCCTACGAATCAGTTTCTTTTCTTCCGGGGTTACACAAAATAAGATTTGGATATTTCTTTTTCTATTTGACATGTACAGTTTCTCCTTTCTCTGAGCTTTGCATATATCAGATTTTATGGTTTTCAATTTAGGGCAGGGTTCCCTAAATTGCTGGTTTTGCGGAAGTGTATATACACTTCCTGTCCTTGCTGTTCTACCCTCTAATAGATAAATTCAGGGAGAGAAGAAAATTGCAAAAGAATTTGAGAGATATTGGGAATATTGCAATTATGAGTTTGTGATTACTGTTTCAGATTTCGTTTAGGTTTTAGGTGGCTTTTTGAGTGGTAAGAAGAGTGCAGATATGTTAAAATAATGAAAAAGATTTTTACACTATACTGTTAATTTAAATATGAATGGAGAATTGATATGGAAATACTGTCGCAAGTAGATGGAATAAATATATTGGCTAGGTTTATCTCTGAGAGGAATATAATTCCAGTCTTTGGAGCGGGTTTTACAATGAAAAGTAGTGCATATAAAGGTTCTGTTCCTGATGGAAGCGTTGCTACTAGTATGATGAAAAAAATGTTAGTGGATCACTGTACTAAAATGAATGAAGATGATGTAAAAGATATGGATTTTAATGAAACATCAGAATTATTTATTGATTTGGTACCTAAAGATATAAGAACAGATTTTTTTAAAAATTATTTTACAGAAGTACAATTGGGAACGCAGCAAAAAGAATTATTACAGTTTAATTGGCCATATGCTTATACATTAAATATAGATGATGGGATTGAAAATACTTCATTTTTTAAGCCTGTTTTACCATATAAAAATCTTAATGCGCCAAACACATCTATTAAATTATTGTATAAGTTACATGGTGATGCATTTTCTGAAGTAACTTATCAAACAGAAGAAAATATTGTGTTTAGTCATAAACAGTATATGAAATCGATTAACGCCAGAGAAAATCAAGATTTTCTACATAATTTAAAAGCGGATTTTTCCACCAGTAATATGGTGTTCATCGGATGTAGCTTGGCAAATGAACCAGATTTAAAGTATGTTTATTCTATGTCTGATCATTCAACACATACATTGAAAGTATTATTGAGAAGTGAGCCACCTACGTTTCATGAAGAAATCAGATTAACTGCCGATTATGGAATCAATACAATTATATTAGTAGAAGATTATTCATATTTTTATCAAGAGCTGATTAAAGAAGTACGTAGAGTAGTTGCAGAAGATAATTTGGTAAATTATAAGTTTAAAAATCCACAAGTAGTAGCCAAAGATTCAAAAGAGGATACTATTAATTTATTATCGGGCAATCCTATTTTTGATGAACTCAACAATCGATTTTACAAAGGTGGTATGCACGTTTTACGAAACTGTGTTGAGGAAATAGAAAATCGACTGAAAGATAATAATTGTGTAATTGTGAAAGGAAGAAGGTTTAGTGGAAAAACTTTTGTAATGTTGAGTTTGTGCGAAAGACAAAAGAAAAATTCTATTTATTTTTTTCCATCGACAACTTATGTTGATGAACAATTGGTATATTTGCTCTTAAATAATGAGCATGATGCCTGGTTTGTCTTTGATAGCAATTCTATTTCAAATGGATGCTATAAACTATTAGCTAATAGTTATGATCTATTGCAGAAAAAGTTTAATAGATTGAGGAAAGGGTAAGAGCCAGTGGGCTGTACAAGAAGGATTTTATAGCAAGAAGCTGTATCTATTCCAATATTGTTGTGGTGGGGAAAAGACAACGGATACAGTATCTTATTGAAGAATTAAGAGAAATGCAGATTGTGATGAAGGAGATCGCTGAACAGATGCTGTTCGGCGATTTTTCTATGACTGAGGATAGTTATAAAGAGATGAAAGCAGATTATCTTGCGTTTATCATTACAATGGTAGATATTCTTAATGGAGCAGCTTATCTGTTTGAGCAGGTGCCAAGGACAGACAACAGATACTGGAAGGAACAGCAGGAAATTCAGGAGTACAGTGAAGCACTTAAAAAGGAAATTGCAAATAACATGGATAAAAATGATGAGAAAGGACGTATGAAAAATTAGTTGTAGAAAGCAAAAATAATAGCTATAATAAAGAAAAGAAGGTGAGAAAAATGCAGGTATTAAATCTGGAAGAAAAGAATACGGAACGTATGGATGCTATTAACAAGTTTACATTGATGGATGATACGTTTATGACGCAGGTTTTTTCAGGCGATTTAGAGTGTACAGAAGAACTTTTGAGAATAATATTAAAGAGAAATGATTTGTCTGTGACAAAATCGGTTACACAGCTGACAATAGGAAATCTATTTGGACGGTCTGTGAGACTGGATATTTATGCCAATGATGCAACTGGAAAACAATATGATATTGAAGTACAGCAGGATGATAGTGGAGCAGTTCCAGAACGAGCCAGACTTAACAGTGCATTATTTGATTCAAGACTTACCACATCAGGAGAAAAATATAAAGAAATGCCGGAGACATACATTATATTTATTACATCTAATGATGTTTTGAAGGGAGGACTTCCGGTATATACAATAGAGAGAACGATACAAGAAACAGGAGAACTGTTTGAGGATAAGGCACATATTGTTTATGTGAATGGTTCTTACAGAGGAAATGATGAAGTTGGATGGCTGATGCATGATTTCAACTGTAAAGATTATCGTAAAATGCACAATCCTAAGATCGCAGAGAGAGTTCGATATTTTAAGGAAGAGCCGAAAGGAGTGACTGAAATGTGTGAAACAATGCAGAAAATTGTAGACAGAGAGCGTGATGACGCTGATGTTAAAGCAAGGATGGATATAGCACTGACATTATGGTCAGACGGCGAGCATGATCTTGATAAAATCTCAAGAACTACAAAATTGTCAATAGAGCAGGTTAGAAGAGCGATAACGGTTGTTCAGCCGGCTTAAGGATAAGATATAGTAAAATTGTCATGGTTAGGATTGTTAATTGGAGCTTTAGCATGTTGCTCTGTCATATATTCTCAAAAGATTAATGGTAACGTTCAACTGAAATTTACATTATCTGGAGGTGCAATTATGGCAATGATTACAACTATAAAAAGCATTATGGTGGGCAACAGAGATTTCGGGAATTTAGCAAGCATATGCAGGAGCAGTGTGAAAAACGAAGATTAACAAGACATGAGAACTCTGGAAGGTTCGACTCCTTCAATTCCCATGGGGCTGTTAAACAGCCCCTTTTTGAATGATATGAGGATAATATATGGAAAAATTAGCAAAGTGTAAAAATGTAACAGGTACATATAGAAATGATAGTATAATCTTGGGTGGTCCACATGTAATTGAATTTAAAACGAGTGACAATAGATTTTCTATTACAATAGAACAATTTGGCTATCGAAAGATTGTAATTAAGGCCTTGGAGGATATTTCTATATTCGAGTTGTATGGGGAACTTTCAAAAATCGAAAGATTGCTAATGATATTTGATGGTCAGTTTATAAATTTGGAAAGCTTAGACTTTACAGATTCATCAGATACAGAGGAAAATACATTGAAAAGCAGCAGTATCAATTTAATGAATCAAAGATTGACGTATTTTAAATCTGCTGATATGGTAAGCTACAAGTCTGATAAATTACTTGAATTTGATGAAGTGCTTAATGCAGAAGTGTATGAAAAATGGAAACAGTTACTTGGAGAACTGGATATAGCACATCAAATATATTTGTATGCTATGGGAGATACCAAAATGCCAGTGGATGTTAAATGTGCTTTTTTAACTGAATTGACTGAACCGTTAGTAGAAGTATTAAAGGTTTATACGGAGTTGTTTTCTGATTTGAATCCGGGAGAACGGGGAACAAATTTACGGAAATGCTTAGAGGCGTTGATTGAAGAATACGGTATAGATATTTTTGAAAAAGAGATAAAAACAAATAAAGATAAATTTTTATCTGTAATGATAGATAGTCGTGTCCGAATAATGCACATAAAAAGAAATCGAAAAAATTTGTATTTCAATGGTAATGAATCTATTCTCTACATATTGAAGTTGAGCTTATTGTATCGCAAGATTTTGTTAGATATTATAGGTGTTGAGAAGCAGATATATACGGATAAATTACAAAAGTGCGTATCAAGGCTTAATGGGTGGAATGATACATTAGATAAATTACTTCTAAAGTTATAAGAGCTGGGATCCTCTGGTTCTACAACAGCATCGTGGTTCTGCATTGGTTCTAAAAAATTTTGAAACGAGATGTAGAGCAGAACAAAATTAAAAATAGTAGTAAATCTGACGTCCGCATGCAATCAATTTTACACCATGTAACAGAGAATGGAGTAGAGTTTGAATAATCCACATGTTAATCAGCACCCACCATTAGCGTGTAATTAGTAAAAATAAGTACTCTGAGAAACATTGGAGTCCTGAATTTACATAGTAGATTCAGGGCTCTTTTTTTGTTGCCTGAACCCCGGTTATCTCAGATTGACAAGGTTGCTGCATATAGCCAGACAAGGAGATCTCGGAGCTATTCCAGAGCTACCCGGAATCACCCCGGGACACCCCGAAATCCCAGCAAATATGCGGGTTTCAACGGACTTCCGGCAGATCTTAAAGGGGCTAAAAGGGGGATCAAAAGGAGAGGAAAACGAGGCGAGAAGCTGAGGGGAAAAGAGCTGAATCAGACATAGTAGGTAGGAAAAATTGAATACGAAAATATACCAACAAAGCATCCGTCTGTTGAGAAGGAACAGGATAACGGGTTTTACAAAAAAGACGCTAATGCTGTTTGCTGATTAACACCACATATCACAGGGCAAAGGCTTTTATTCAGTTTCAGGGCAAAAGTATCATCCTGTGAAAACATGAAAAATAAGTTAGAATAAAGAATGACCTTGATGGTCTGGAGTTTCCAGACTGTCAGGGTCTTTTTTCTTATCAAAAGTCTGTTTGTAGCCGATTGGCAGCAGTTTTTGAAGATTCTGAAAGTAGAGAAAAGCCTTATTTTAAGGGCTTTTAGAGGTGCTAAAAGCGACATAAAATTTGAATTTTATGAGGAAACCTGAAATCAGAGAAAAACAAAATCTGAGGAAAGGAGAAGTCAAAGGGTATTGGTTTCAGGAAGGAAAGTTTCATGATTTTTGATGAAGATTTGTACATCAAGAGAATGGAAACTTTGCCCAAAAACAGGATAAAATAGATTGCCCTTTGATACTATGTTAATCAGCCCCCACCATTAGCGTGCATTTAGCAAAAATAAGTACTCTGAGAAACAAATAAACCACCTGCTGTGCGGGGGGGGGGGTGAAATTGCTTTAGCGTTGCGTGAAAAACCTCCAATGGTACAATAAGAACAGGTTCGCCAACCGTTTTTATTAACCGAAGGAGGCAGTTCAAAATGAACAATCATAGTTTATCACATACAACGTGGAATTGTAAGTATCATATAGTATTTGCACCAAAATATAGAAGAAAAATTATATTCGAAGAATTGAAGCAGGATATAGCAAATATTTTAAGCATGCTGTGCAAACGTAAAGAAGTTCATATTATCGAAGCAGAAATTTGTCCAGATCATGTTCATATGCTGGTTGAAATTCCACCGAAAATGAGTGTATCGGATTTTGTAGGATATTTAAAAGGAAAAAGTATACTTATGATATTTGAAAGACATGCAAATCTAGGATATAAGTATGGAAATCGCCATTTTGGTGTAGAGGATTCTATGTAGATACAGTGGGTAAAATGCAAAGAAGATTGAAGAATATATTCGAAATCAATTACAGAAAGATTTGGAATATGATCAGATGTCTTTAAAAGAGTACATTGACCCGTTTGCGGGTGAGCCAGTAAACAAAAGCAACAAGAAAAAAGTAAGTCCAAGGGACTTTGCAAGTAACTGATGTTGCGGCTGGCGAGCCTTTTCGATGAGTCTTTAGACTCTAGCGCCGGAAACGAGCCCTTATAGGGCGGAGAACAAACCACCAGCTTAGCCGGTGGTTATGATTTACTTTTTTTAATAGTATAGATTTTTAACAATATACAAGAATGACAAGAATTTGAACAAGAATACAAGAAAATGCTTGACTCTAAGATATTGCAGAGGTATTATTAAAGCAAATTAGGAGGGGGCAAAGATATGACAATGAGTTCGACAATACAAGAAGTTGTATTAGATTTTTTATCAGATAAACAAGAACATAGCGTGCAGGACATTAAGCATTATCTTCAAGAACAAGGAGTTTGTGATTATACAGAGGGGCAATTTGCAGGCTCTTTGAATACTTTAATGAGAAATGGATCAATAAAAAAAGTGGACAGAGGTGTATATTCTATAAAATTAAGGAGTGAGGATATGAAAAAATGTTTTGTAGTATCACCAATAGGTGATGAAGGGAGTGAAATAAGAAAACGGGCGAATCAAATGTTCAAATATATTATCGCACCTGTATGTGAGGAAACTGGATTTGAACCTATAAGAGTGGACAAGTTAAATCAACCAGATTCAATAACCCAAACTATTATAGATTACTTATTACAATCAGAACTTGTAATTGCGGATATTACAGGACATAATCCGAACGCTTTTTATGAGATGGGTTACAGAGCTTCAACTGGAAAACCAATTATCCATTTGAAATGTAAAAATGAAAGGATTCCCTTTGATATAGCTGGAATCAGAGCATTTGATTATGATCTTAGTGACTTGGATTCGGTTGAAGAGATTAAATCTAGGTTAATTAAGACAATAGGAGCATTATCATTTGATATGCAATCAGAACAAAATAATGAAGAAGGTTTAAATACTAAGGAGATGAATGGGGATATATCCCGATTGATTCCAATTTTATATGAAATTCAGGACGATATATCCCAATTAAAAAAGGAAATTCATAATAAGGATACAGAAACAATACAAGCGGTTGTTAAGGCTGCAACGCCACCTGTGCCTATGGAGGATTCCAATACGGCAATAATGAAAGCAGTTCTTCCCGAGCTGTTAAGAAATCCCAATTCAATGAAAACATTGATAGAATTAAGTGAGTTAGGGAATAAAAAGAAGTAAGAGATAATAGAAACATGATATATTGGCATTTTTAAAGATGATACCAATAAAGGGGAGCTATATGAAAAACATGAAAATAGATGCCAATGGAACAGAGATCAGAGTAATGGGCGATGTTGTTAATGAAGATGCTTATATTTCGCTCACAGATATTGCAAAATATAAAAATCCGGACAATGCTTTTATCGTGGTGGCAAACTGGATGCGTAATCATTCTACAATTTCGTTTCTGGGCTTGTGGGAACAAATCCATAATCCCAATTTTAAACCTATCGAATTCGATAGGTTTAAAGCAGAGTCAGGAGATAATGCATTTACACTGACACCGCAGCAGTGGATAAAAGCAACGAATGCAATCGGTATCATATCAAAATCAGGTCGATATGGTGGTACTTATGCTCATACGGACATTGCTTTTGAATTTGCTTCTTGGATTTCACCAGAATTTAAGCTGTATATTATCAAGGATTATCAGCGATTAAAGAAAAATGAAGCAGAACGTTTAGCGATTGGATGGGATGTAAAGAGAGAACTTTCAAAAATAAACTATCGTATTCATACGGATGCGGTGAAGGAATTTTTGATTACACCAACATTATCCCCTCAGGAAATGGCATATACATATGCTTCTGAAGCGGACATTTTAAATATGGCTTTGTTTGGAAAAACAGCATCACAATGGAGAAGCGAAAAAGGAATAAAGGGGAAGATTCCAAATATCAGAGATTTTGCTTCAGCGGAAGAATTGGTTGTTCTTATCAATCTGGAAGATACGAATGCAGATTTGATAAGACAAGAAGTGCCTAAAATTGAAAGATTAAAAATATTAAGAGAAAAAGCGTACAGGCAATTAGAACTTTTAAGAAAGAACCAAGATACAATTGAGATATTAAAGAAAAATCTTATTGAAGATGTAGAAACCAATAGTTGATTTCCTAAGCAAAGTTGCCTATAATTTGAATCGAAACATATTGCTATTATCCGCAGATACAGAGATTACGGATATGCCTGACCATATGATTCATTTGAATACGAATAAGCTTTTGGAATTGAGAAAGTGATGTAAAGGACTTTTGGGAAATGAAGATACTCGATTTTATCGAAAAAACGGAATTAAGTGAAAAAAATGAATGTGAAAAAGCAAAACTTCTTTGTTATTTTTATTATAAAGAGAATTCGGAAACACTGTTTTCTATGTCATTAATTTCTGATTTGTTTGTACAGTGTGGATTCAATGTCCCCAACAGTTCAAGATTAAAAAACAAATTAATTAAGGGAAAAGAGAAAGCATTTTCTATTTCTAAAGAAAAAACTACTACAATAGAATTTGTTCCCGCAATTTTGCAAAGCATAGAAAGGGATTACGCAAGGTTATGGCAAGATGATATTACTATAGAATCAAGTAGTGAAATAATTGATGAACAGAAATTTGTAGGGAAGCGAGGATATTTAGATCAGTTAATTCGTCAGATAAATCATTCCTACGCAAATAATTGCTATGACGCTACAGCAGTTTTGATGCGAAGATTGTTTGAAGTTTTGCTTGTTTTGTCATATCAAAATTTCGGGATAGATGCTCAGATTAAAGATTCCACTGGGAATGGATATCTTATGCTTGATGGCATAGTTAAGAACGCTAAAAATAATCAAACATTAAAACTTTCACGAATAAAAAACGAATTCGATACATTTCGTATGGTCGGCAATTTTTCCGCACACAATATTACATATACTGCGGGAAAGAAAGACATAGATGATATCAGACTAAACTATCGGGTTATGCTCGAGGAGTTATATAGTAAGGCGGGGTTAACAACATAATGGGAGAAAAATCAGAAATTCGTGTAAAATTTGAAATTGGTGAAATCAAATTCGAAGCAGAAGGATCTGCAGATTTAGTTGAAAGGGAAAGAAGTATTTTTAATAATACTCTTTTGCCAGCCGCAATTGACGCAATAGTACGCACACGTAGTGCGACACAAAATGAATATATAGAAGCTCAAGCTCCACAGCCGCGGGCTATTTTGACAACGACTAATACAGATGCTTTGCCAGAGCAAGCTGAGGTAAATTCAACGACAGATTTTTCAAGAATAAGCCTTGCTTCTTTTGCAAAGTCAAAAGGAGCAGATGCACACTATGATTTTATTATCTGTGCTGTTTATTTTAATGAGAAGCGAAGTGGTATTTCATCATTTTCCTCTGCTACTCTTAAAGACCTGTATTCCGAAGCCAAAAGGCCTTTGCCAAATAATCTAAGTATGTCATTAAGCGAGTTGGTCAAAAAAGGGTTAATTATGGAAGACATATCTGCGAAAGGTCTAACTCCCAGAATGTATGTTTTAACATTAAAGGGCGAAGAATTTATTAAAAATATGCATCCAACAGAAACTAAAGAAAAGAAAATGTCATCTAAACCTCGGAAACAGCGTCAAAAGGTAGAATCTCCATATTCTACAATCAATTGTGACGATTTGCACTTAGATCAGTATCCAGAAGTAAAATCGTTTAAAGACTTTAAAGAAAAGATGATGCTTATTCTTTATATCATCACTAATGAGGGAAAAGGTGAATGGTTTACAACGATAGATGTTCTTTGCCTTATGACGGATATTTTTGGCGAATCAGCGACCAAGAATCAGGTTGAAGGTGTCTTTAAACGAGAAAAAAGATGGTTTAAGTGTGAAAATATTGAAGGAGGCAATAAATTGGTACATAGAAGGCTACTTAACGAAGCAAAATCTTTTGCACAATCGTTAGGAATGGACATGGAATTAGAAAAGAGGATTATTGAGTAGCCTGATTTGGATAAAAGCTGCTTATAATTTAAGTCAGAGTATATAGCTATTATCCACAGTTACGGAGCGAGTGTTATCAATACCGATAACAAAATGATAACATCAGCCCATATAGGCAGGATAATATGGATAAATCAAATAATTGAAGGAAAAGTGAACAAGGCAACAAATAATCTCTAAACAAAATTGATTAGTGATTGCCGAGAGCCTGTGAAAAAAACTCTGTAAATTCAACACAACAAAGGTCTTCTATGATAAAATATTAAAATCATAGGAGGCCTTTTATTATGGCAAACAGAAAGAAAGAAGTTTACAAACCAAAACCAATGACGGAAGGAAAGCGAAATCTTATTCAAGGATTACTTCAGGAGTATGATATCCAATCTGCGGAGGATATTCAGGATGCATTAAAAGATCTTCTTTCTGGAACAATTCAAGATATGCTTGAAACAGAAATGGATAACCATCTTGGCTATGAGCGTTATGAAAGATCCGGTGAGCCTAATTACCGTAATGGTAAAAAGTCTAAGACTGTTCGGAGTAAATATGGTGAATTTGAAGTAGATGTTCCGCAGGATCGTCAAAGCTCCTTTGAACCGCAGGTACTTCCTAAGCGCCAGAAAGACATTTCTTCGATTGATGACAAGATCATTGCCATGTATGCAAAGGGAATGACTACCAGGCAGATTTCAGAGACTATAGAGGATATCTATGGATTTGAAGTCAGTGAGGGTATGATATCTGATATCACAGATAAACTTCTCCCACGAATTGAAGAATGGCAAAACCGCCCGTTATCACCCGTATATCCAATCGTTTTCATTGATGCAGTACATTTTTCTGTACGTGATGACGGTGTGATCAGAAAGCTTGCCGCATATGTTGTCCTTGGAATTAATGAAGATGGCAAGAAAGAAGTCCTGAGCATTGTTGTCGGGGAAAATGAAAGCAGTAAGTATTGGCTGTCTGTGCTGAATAGTTTAAAGAATCGAGGTGTCCAGGACATCCTCATTCTCTGTTCTGATGGATTGACTGGAATTAAAGATGCAATCTCTGCTGCATTCCCAAAAACAGAACAGCAGAGATGCATTGTGCATATGGTAAGAAATACCCTTAAATATGTCGCTAACAAAGATATGAAAGCTTTTGCGAAAGATCTGAAAACAATTTATACTGCGGCAAACGAAGAAGCAGCCAGAAAGCAGTTAGAGACTGTAACCAAGAAATGGTCTGTACAATATCCAAGTGCCATGAACCGCTGGCATGATAACTGGGATGCAGTCTCTCCAATCTTCAAATTTTCCAAGGACGTGCGTACGGCCTTTTATATCACGAATGCCATTGAATCACTGAATTCCTGCTATCGTAGATTAAACAAGCAAAGAAGCGTATTTCCGAGTTCACAAGCACTGATGAAAGCGTTATACCTAGGAACTTTTGAGATCGCAAAAAAATGGACAATGCCGATCCGCAACTGGGGTAAAGTACGTGGTGAACTGGAAATCATGTATCCTGATCGGATGATAATATAGTTCAAAATAGAATGTCAAGAATAAATATACATCCAGATTTTGCTGGGTGCTCTTGACATACCAGCTTATTTTTGCTATTAAATAGACAACGGCTTAACAGCAGAAAGTGCCGTCAAGCCGTCTAAATTATCATAGAAGATCTCAATTTACAGAAAAAATTTCACACCGTCATCTCAAAAATCAATCCTCATCCATCCAGACCTTCATAGTCTTCAGAAGCTTCTGTTTCTCAGGAACTTCCATTTTATGTACCTGTTCGGAAATCTCGCGGTCAAGGGCGGTTTCGCGGTATTCGGAATCAATTCTGCCGATCAGGGAATCAAGGGAGATGTTCAGCAGCCGTGCGTAATAGATCAGGATACGCAGGGACATGGCGGTACGGTTGTTCTCCACGTTACTGATGTAACCAGGAGTTACATTCAGGGCCTTGGCAACTTCAGCCTGGGTCAGTTTCATTTTGATTCGCAATTCTTTCATTCTGGATCCTAAGTTCTCGTAATCAATCTGGTTCATAATTCTTTCTCCAATCTTTCTAACAGGAGCCAGCAGATGGCTAATCCTGTATATTCACGTGACATGTCCTGTACAATAGCCATAAACGTGCAGCCAGCATGCGCGGATTTATTGGTTATCGGCAGGTTAGATTTAGAGCTTTTACGTGCCCTAAATAGTTCAGCAACTGCTTTATGCCAGAGCTTGTTGCTACAGTCTCTGCAACAGCCATTTCCCTGTTCAGAGTATTCTTTATTCATAGTATAAAGTATATAGAAAATATATGAAAAATGTAAGCTGTAAATTGTATGCTATCTATTTTATTGCTATATAGTTGCTGCGTAGTGATATCATTATTTTGAGGTAACTGTTTAGAGCTAGAGCGTGCCCCAAAATCATTTCTGCAATCTGCACGTCCCACTTTGCGGTATATTTTGCCTTCTTTCAGTGGTTGTAGCCCGCTACGCCTTCCTCAATCGGACAAAATCTCCCACAAATTGTGACGTACATCTTGCAGAAAGCCTTTTGGGGGGCACGCTCTAATCTCCAAAATGCATTGTATTTCGGTCTTGAACAGTTACATTTTGACAATTTTTCCAGATACTCATATAATAATTTACTATGACAGCCAGCGATTGCGGGATCACCAAAGGCGCGTAGCAATCGATTTTCATTCATGGTAATGTCTGCGTGCGCGGACATATCTGTTTAAAAAAAGGCTATTGATGTCAGATGAAAAAGGAGGTGCTTTATGCTGGATACATTTGAAATGCTGGAGGAGCTTCTGGAGCAAGAACAGTTCGAACTTCTCGATTTTTCATCAAAAGAAGCTTCCGGAGATATCCGTCTTGTATATCTGATGAATGATGCAGTGGAAAGCTTTCTCATTTTCCAGAATGCAAGTCTTACAGGCAATTATCTGGAGAATTATGAAGGCTCGCTGAAAGCCTCCTTAAGCCAGGAAGAAGAGAAATATATACTGGTGGTCTGGCAGGGAGACAACGTAGTCACCCTGTTCTTTGAAGACCTGGATCTGGAAATCCATCTTTACAATTATGGGGAAATCGGGCATTTCTGGGTGCCGGGATATGAGTATCTCAGACAGCTGGAATACCGGATTGCCATAGCCAGGGATAAGCTGGAGTATCTGGGGAAAGAAGCTTGCACCCAGGAAGAGCAGGAACTGGTGCAGCTGGCAGATTTTCCACCGCTGAATTATTGCTGCTATCCGGCGGTGCCCCAGAAATATATTGTACCAAAGGAAGAGCCCTGGGTGCCTTCCGCCGCAGCATTTCAGGTTATGGAAAAACTGATAGAAGAAGCCGGGGACCGTTCCCTGGCCCGCTTGTTGCATATTTATAAAAAGTTTCCATATCCTCTGGCTGCTCAGGTTTTTGCATGGGCGCTGCACAGAAACCGCCATGCCCGGGTAATCGATCTTCTTACGGAAAAAATCAAAAATGTGGCAGCTACATATCCAAACCGTTCTTTCGGCGAAGAAAAAGACAGGCAGTTGAACCACCTGTTGTCAAAAGCCGGAAAATTGCAGGAAAAACTGGCTCAGGATGGAGTACATGCAGAAGTATTAAGGGAAGAACCCTTTACAATAGCCAGGGACAGTCTGGATTTCCAGGTGTTCCTCATGATCTGGAAAAAAGGCTGGATCAACCGGAAAGTAGAAATAAAACGGCTGGAAGAAAAATGTGTGGAAGAAAAATAGAAGATCCTGTATTCCATAATTGGATAGTTTGTGCTAACATAAATCTGAGCATATTGGAAAACGATTCCTGTGGAAAAACGTTTTCCAACATGTGCTAGAGCGTGCCCCAAAAATCATTCCTGCAATCTGCACGCCCCACTTTGCGGTATATTTTGCCCTCTTTCAGTCAGCGTAGCCCGCTACGCTTCCCTCAATCGGACAAAATCTCCCACAAATTGTGACGCACATCTTGCAGAAAGCCTTTTGGGGGCACACTCTAGAGCGTGTCTGAAAATTCAGTCGGCTATTCATGTATTGCAGCAGAACTTTAGGAGGAAATTAAAATGCCTTGTACAACAATTTTAGTAGGAAAAAAAGCATCTTATGACGGATCCACCATGATCGCAAGAAATGACGATTCAGGCTCCGGACACTATACACCAAAGAAATTCGTGGTGGTTCACCCGGATGAGCAGCCGCGCAAATATAAATCTGTAATCTCACATGTGGAGATAGAACTTCCGGATGATCCGATGCGTTACACTTCTGTACCCAATGCGGTAGAGGGTGAGGGAATCTGGGCTGCAAGTGGTGTGAATGCGGCAAATGTAGGAATGACTGCTACAGAGACGATCACATCTAATCCCCGTGTGCTTGGTGCAGATCCGCTGGTAGTTTACCAGCCGGCAGAAGATGGCAGGGAAGAGATACCGGGAGGAATCGGAGAAGAGGATATCGTATCCATCGTCCTTCCTTATATTCACAGCGCCCGTGAGGGAGTGGTCCGCCTTGGCAGCCTTCTGGAAAAATATGGAACTTATGAGATGAATGGAATTGCCTTTCAGGATCAGGATGAAATCTGGTGGCTGGAGACCATTGGCGGACATCACTGGATTGCCAGAAAAGTGCCGGATGATGTTTATGTGGTAATGCCGAACCAGCTTGGAATTGATCAGTTTGATCTGGAAAAAGCCCTTGCAGATCAGGACAAATACCAGTGCACACAGCAGGAATATGCAGATCTGGAATACATGTGCTCAGCTGATATGAAGGAATTTATTACCAGAAACCATCTGGATCTTTCCCAGAATGGTGTGCTGAATCCAAGAGATGCCTTCGGAAGTCATGACGATGCAGATCATGTTTATAATACCCCACGTGCCTGGTTCATGCTGCGCACCCTGAATCCGAAGACAAAAATCTGGGACGGTGCAAATGCAGAGTTCACCCCGTATTCCGACGACCTTCCATGGTGCATGGTTCCGGAAAAGAAGGTGACAGTGGAAGATGTGAAATACGTGCTGTCCTCCCATTATCAGGGAACACCTTATGATCCATATGCTTCTTATGGTGACAAATCCAGAAATGGAGCATTCCGTTCCATCGGTGTAAACCGTACGGATTTCCTGTCCGTGATCCAGATGCGGCCTGGCATGGAAAGTGACTGTGGCATTCTGGAATGGGTAGCGTTTGCTTCCAATGCATTTAACGTGCTGGTACCATTTTATGCAACTGTCGATACCACCCCAGATTATCTTTCTGGCACGGACAAAGAAGTCAGCACAGATAATTTCTACTGGGTAAGCCGTATGATCGGTGCCATGGCAGATGCCTCTTACAGAAGTTCTGTTTTCCATATTGAGCGCTATCAGGAGAGCGTAATGGCAAAAGGCCACCAGCTGATCAACAAGTATGATGCACTTCTGGAGAAAGAGGAAGACGGAACTAAGAGAATGGCACTTCGCCAGGAAGCAAACCAGGTAATTGCCGATATGCTGAAAAAAGAAGCCTCAGACACACTGGGAAAAGTGCTCTATGAGCTTAGTAACCAGATGAAAAATTCATATTCCAGATCAGACGCATAAATATAGATCAGACGCATAAATGTGTGGACAAATCCCTTTTGATTTACTATAATAAAGTGCATAAAATAAGTGCATGAAAAAGTGATGCGGAACAAAGGATTAAGGAGGCTGGAATGACAGTTAAAGAATGCTATGAGAAAGTCGGTTCAGACTATGATGGAGTTCTGAAAAGACTGGGAAGCGAAGCTCTTGTGAAGAGATTTGCAGTGAAATTCCTGAACGATCCGAGTTTTCAGGATCTGACAGACGGGCTTGCAGCACAGGATGGAGAGAAAGCATTCCGTGCAGCACATACACTGAAAGGTGTCTGCCTGAATCTTGGATTTACCGGACTGTATAAGGTAAGCGCAGAGCTGACCGAGGTGCTCAGAGGAAGAGAGACTGCAGGGAGCGACGAGCTTTACCAGCAGGTGAAAGAGCAGTACATCATCCTGACAGATGCAATTAAAGAATTAGCTTCAGAGAGCTGAGGGGAAAACCTTCAGCTCTTTGCTGTGAGAGGGAAATACCGACATGAAGAAAAAAGCATTTAAAGCAGCATTACCCTACACACTTCCAATCTGTGTTGGATTTTTATTTCTTGGAATGTCCTACGGCTTCATGATGAGAAGCAAGGGCTTTTCTTTTTTATACCCATTGTTTATGAGTATGTTTATCTTTGCGGGCTCCATGGAATTTGTTACGGCGAACCTGCTATTATCTGCATTTAATCCGCTGTATGCCTTTTTGCTGGCACTGATGGTAAATGCCAGGCATTTGTTCTATGGGATTTCCATGCTGGAGAAATACAAAAATACAGGAATTAAGAAACTGTATCTGATCTATGGAATGTGCGACGAGACATTCTCTGTAAACTGTACAGTAGATCCTCCGGAAGACGTTGACAAGGGATGGTTTATGTTTTTCGTAACCCTGCTGAATCAGATCTACTGGGTTGGCGGGGCAACAGCCGGAGCGCTTCTGGGCTACGTGATTCATTTTGATACCACAGGAATTGAATTTGTTATGACTGCACTTTTCGTGGTAATGTTTCTGAACCAGTGGGAAGAGGCGAAGGACCACAGGCCTGCCCTGGTAGGACTTGGCTGTTCCACTCTTTGCCTGCTCCTTTTTGGAAGCAGTTATTTCATCATTCCGGCAATGGTTTCCATCATTGTATGCTTTGAAATCCAGCGCAGAATGGAAATGAAAAAGGAGGCGGAAAAATCATGACAATGACAACAGCACAAAGTATTATTATCATTGCCTGTGTGGTTCTGGGAACAATGGTAACCCGTTTTCTGCCTTTTCTTATATTTCCAGAGGGAAAAGAACCGCTGGAGTTTATCTGTCATCTGGGAAAAGTGCTGCCTTATGCAGTGATCGGGCTTCTGATCGTATATTGCCTGAAGGATGTGCCTGGAAGTGGGACTTACGGACTTCCGGAGGCGATTGCGATTCTGTTTATTGTGCTTTTACATAAGTGGAAAAAGAATACGTTGCTGAGTATTGGCGGGGGAACGGTTCTGTATATGATTCTGGTGCAGATGGTGTTCTAGAATTGCTATTTTGTGTGTTAAAAGTCCTTCAGTAGGGACGCATTCGGACAATGGAGATTGCTCACTCGCTGGCGCAACGCTACAATGAACTGATCGCTAACTACGACTAATGCGTTCGGGAGAGCCCTCACGCATAAGTCTTCGTAAGCGCTGGATTTCATCTACGCTAAGAACGCGCCTGAAATGGCTCGCTAGAGCAATCTCCATTGCCCGAACGCTGTGTACTGGCTAAAACTGGTATATAGGAACTTTTATCTGGAGGGGGCTTCGTGTGTTGGTTTCCCTATAATTTGTTGGCAACGATAGTTTTTGAAATTTCCCCTTGCCAGACCGCGTCCGGGAATCGACACTCAGCACATTAAATTGCAATAACTCAAATCTAACATATCCAATCAGATATAGCAAAATCCTATAACGAACTCTAGGTAAAATGAATTATACAAAATTAACATGTCTTGTTATGATATACCCAGACGAAAAAACTGCAGGGTACGCTTAGACGGAGACCAGAGTGTGCATCCCGCAGCTGAATATGTGAGACATATCTGGAGGAAAAATCATGGCAAGAGGAATCAATACAAAGTGTTTACATTTAGAAGAAGAGGAAGGCTGTTGTAACAATTACGGATCTATCAGTTTTCCTATTTATCAGACTGCGACATATGAGCATCCGGCTGTCGGACAGAGCACAGGGTTTGACTACAGCAGACTGCAGAATCCCACAAGGGAGCATCTGGAAAAAATCGTAGCTACCCTGGAAAACGGAATTGATGCGCTGGCATTTTCCACAGGAATGGCAGCGATTACCCTGGCAATGGAGTTGTTTAAACCAGGAGACCACCTGATCGTTGATGCAGACCTGTACGGTGGAAGCATCCGCCTTTTTGACAACGTTTCCACGAAAAACGGGCTTCAGTTTTCCCGCATTGACTGCTGGAAAGAGGATGTGGAAAGCTATGTAAATGAAAACACAAAAGCAATTTATATTGAGACTCCTACCAATCCCATGATGAATGTTACTGATATAGCAGCACTTGCAGAAATTGCAAAGCGGCATAACCTCCTTCTTATTGTAGATAATACATTTTTATCTCCTTATTTCCAGAATCCACTGGATCTGGGAGCGGATATTGTAGTTCACAGCGGAACGAAATTCCTGGGTGGACATAACGACACCCTGGCTGGGTTCCTGGTAACGAACCGGGAAGATATTAGTGGGAAACTTCGTTTCCTTATCAAGACCACCGGTTCCGGCCTGGCTCCTTTTGACAGCTGGCTGATCCTGCGTGGAATCAAAACCCTTGGTATCCGCATGGAGCGGGCTCAGAAGAATGCGTTCCAGATTGCGGAATGGCTGAAAAAGCAGAAAGCAGTGACCAGGGTGATCTATCCGGGACTTCCGGAACATCCAGGTCATGAAATTATGAAAAAACAGGCCAGAGGCTTCGGCTCCATGCTTACTTTCCAGCTGGAGAGCAAGGAATTTGCCCTTTCCATTCTGGAAAAAGTAAGAATGATCAAGTTTGCAGAAAGTCTTGGCGGTGTGGAAACTTTGATTACTTATCCGACGACACAGACACATGCAGATGTGCCGAAGGAAATCCGGGAGCGCAATGGAATCACAGAAGCGACTCTACGCCTTTCTGTAGGAATTGAGGATGCGCAGGATCTTCTGGATGAATTTGAAAAAGTATTTGCAGAAACAGAGGAAGAATTACATGGCAGAAAGAAATCTTGATTTTGACAAAGTAATAAATAGAAGAAACACCCGGTGCCTGAAATATGATTTTGCGGTAAAAAGGGGAAAACCGGCAGATGTACTGCCGCTCTGGGTTGCAGACATGGATTTTGAGACCTCATCCTATATTGAAGATGCTCTGGTCGAACGTGCCAAAGAGGGAATCTTCGGATACAGTGAAGTGCAGACCCCTTATTTCGATATTGTGGCAAACTGGATGAAAAATCACCACGACTGGGATATCCAGGAGGACTGGCTGATCAAAACACCAGGAGTTGTTTTTGCATTAGCTATGGCGGTAAAAGCCTATACACAGCCAGGCGACAGTGTGCTGATCCAGCTTCCGGTCTATTATCCTTTTTCAGAGGTAATCCAGGACAATGGCAGGAAAGTAGTGAGCAGCAATCTTTACCAGGGTGAGGACAACCGGTACCATATTGACTTCCAGGATTTTGAGAAGAAGATCACAGAGGAAAATGTGAAGCTGTTTTTCCTGTGCAATCCTCATAATCCTGTGGGAAGAGTGTGGAGCAAAGAAGAACTGGAGAAGCTGGGCGACATCTGTGTGAAGCATGGCGTGACCGTGGTAAGCGATGAGATTCACCAGGATTTTGTTTTCAAGGGAAAACATCAGGTCTTTGCCGGAATTAAAAAGGAGTTTCAGGATAATTCCATTACCTGTACCTCTCCAAGCAAGACCTTTAATCTTGCCAGCATGATGATCTCCAATATTTTTATTCCCAATCCGCAGCTTCGTGAGAAATTCCAGAAGCAGCTGGATGCGGCTGGAATCAGTCAGCTTGGTGTCCTTGGCCTGGTGGCAACAGAGGCTGCCTATTCCAAGGGAGAAGAATGGTATCAGGCAATGCATGCCTATGTAGAGGCGAATATTGAGTATACCAAAGAATATGTGGAGAAAAATCTTCCGGGAGTGACGATGACAGATCTGGAAGGTACTTATCTGGTATGGCTGGATTTTCGTGGAACCGGGCTTGATGTAGAAGAATTGGAAGATCTGATCATTAATAAAGCTGGTCTCTGGCTGGACAGCGGTAAGATTTTCGGAAAAGCCGGGGAAGGCTTCCAGAGAATCAATGTGGCATGTCCACGGGCGACTTTGACAGAGGCATTGGAGAGGATCCGTAAGGCTTTATGACAAACAAAATAAATCGAGAAGATATGCTGGCACTGACCAGAAGAATGAATGTTTCCCGGAATTCCTTTACCCGGATCGCCGGGTGCTACGTGGATAAAGATGGAGATTTTGATGGCAGCTTTAACGTGAACTTTCTGAAGCTTTCAAATGGGGAAAAAAAGAAAAACATTGAGCTTGCCAAGGCAGTGCCCTTTGCAAAGACCAATGTAAATCTGAAGCGATATGAATTTGCTGACGAAGACAGAAGACCGGGAACCATCTGGCAGCTTCTTATGGCAATCCGGGAATGTGGATTAAAGAACGATGCGTTAATGGACAGTTTCTACGACCTTGTAATGGAGCATTATAAAAGCCGGCGTCCATACGCTGTTTATGTTTTTCACGACCGTTATGACATCCCTGCCAAGGCAGCAGATAAAGAAAGGTTGTGGGAATCAGAAGCGGTTTTCGAATATCTGATCTGTGTGATCTGTCCTCTTGCAGAAGAATATGAACCCGGGGCTCCAGAGTGTGGATTTCTTTTCCCGGCATACACAGACGGCGGGGCGGACCTGAATCATGTAGCCGTGTTCCAGGCAGATGCAGACAGACCCCATCTGGAGATGGTGAGAGATATTCTGCGGGTGAAGTAGGCGCGAATAGAGCGTAACCAGAGCTAAACTTCAAAATGACAAGTACGAAATGTCAATGAATACTGTAAACAAAAGACATAAAGAAAAATATAAAGAAAAACCATAATATATCGATTGAAATGAAATACCAAGGATACATTATGGTTTTTACTTATTTGTGGCAACTCATATTTTCGCAGGTTTGCTACAACTCATATTTCTTCATACTCCCGTATGATCTCTTTTGCAGCGGCATATTTCGCTCGCCAATGCTCCAACTGTGCCGGGTCCGGAGTCGTAGAAGAAAGCCGTGTTTCATCCGTATTATGCGCAATATCTGCAATCTTTACCCTCCGTGCCAGTGGGTTTTCGCAAAGCCGGCGGACATACGCCAGATAATCTTCTGCCGGATCGTGGGTCAGTAAAAGAACTGCCCGGGTGATCTCTTCTGGAAATTCTTTCTCCAGTTCCTGAATGGTAAGAGAAGTATCCTCCAAAACATCATGAAGCAGGGCGATACAGGTAGTGACTTCATCCGTCATCTGTTCCGCAAGGTGAACCGGGTGGAAGATATAAGGAACCCCACTCTGGTCACATTGCCCCATATGTGCTTCATATGCTATTTTCATCGCTTTTATGGTTAAAGGAGTATAGACCATGGTTTATTCTGCAGGTGCAGCCTCCGTGTCGGTGTTTAATGGGGTAAAAGCCGCCAGGATTTCATCTGCTTCTGTAGTCGTATCTGTGGTGTAGGATAAAATAATGGAGACAAACTTTCCTCCCTGTTTACGAGTGCAGTATTTCTGAAGAACTTCATAGTCATTGACTGTCACACTTGTTTCCATAACCTGGAAGTCCTGTCCGCCAATCTGGGCCTCTGTAATATCGGAATACGAATAACCCATTCCAGTAGCGTCCAGCATCTGCTGTGCAGCCAGAAAATATTGATCGACAGTCATATTCTCCATAGCAGCGTCCTCAACTACCAGGGAGACATTGGGAAAACCAGAGATAGAGGATGCCATCATCTCATAAACCGTACCGGACAAAGCGTCTTCGCCAAGCTCCACCCCAGAGGATTCCTCAAGGGTACTCTGCCCCTGCTGCATAACAGACTGAAGCTCTTCCTCAGTGTTCATGACAACTGTTTCCGGTGGAGTGAATTTCAGATTCAGCCATTCACTCTGGAAATCAGTGTCTGAGATGGTGCCTTTTTCGTAAGGGGTATCAGCAGCGGACTCGGTGGCAGTATCTGAACTCTCGGCAGCGGATTCGCTGGCAGCACCTGAATTCCCGGCTGCGTTATCAGAAGCAGCATCTGCCTGGGCGGTCTGCTCAGTACTTTCTGCAAGAGCTGGAACAACGGAAATGCTGCAAAGGGAAAGCGCCAGGGCTGCTGGTATTAATAAACTATTTTTTCTTCGCATGAATTGGTATCCTCCTGGAAAGTTATATGTTCAGAGAAAAGAACTCTGACATTTCTGATGAAAGGAACATAGAAGTAAATTATTTTACTGATATGAGTTGATTATAGCAAATTCCTCTTTCTTTTCCTAGTGATAAAAGTGAGAAAAAACAGAAAAATATTTGTAACTGTTCAGAGCCAACCTCCAAAATGCTTTGCATTTCGTCGGTGTGACGTATCCGCCAAATGGATTTTGGTACAAAAGTGTTCGTTCATGCAAGCATGACTCACACTTTTGTACCAAAATCCGCTTGGCTCTGAACAGTTACAAATATGGTGAAAAAGCTTGAATTATGATTTGTAAATGGGACGGTTGCGTTTCATGAATGATTTCGCTATAATAATAGAAGCAATTATTGCAGCGATTCAGAGCCAGCCTTCCAAATGTTACGCATTTCATCGACGTGCATATCTGCCGGATGGGCCGCATGGTTCTGAAGCGTTACTATTATATGAGGAGTAAGCACATGGGCTTTTTTCATACATTGAAACAAAAGATACGCAGTCTGGTTCCTGTAAGCCGCACCTATATGGATAATAAGCTCCGGGAATTGGAGAAAGCGAATAAACAGCAGGTGAAAATTCTTACAGAATTACAGAAGAATACGGCGCAGGAACTGAAGGATTACATTGCGAATGAATTCAGCCGCCGTGAGGATTGGGCGAAACGGGCAGTTCAGATCCAGCAGGATGCGAAAGATCGCCCGATCTGGGTGATCAAGTGTCCGGCACCAGAAGGAGAGAAGAAGGTACGATGGGGCGATTATGCCTATGCCGTAGCTTTGAAGCGTTATCTTGACCGCATGGGGAAATACGCCATAATCGATCTGCATGAGGACTGGGACTGTGAAGTAAATGCAGATGTGGTTCTGGTGCTTCGGGGCAGGGAATTTTACCGGCCAGACCGGCGGAATACCAAGTGCCTTTACATTATGTGGAACATCAGCCATCCGGAGATGGTTACGGAAGAAGAATATAAACTTTATGATATTATCTGCGTAGGTTCTCTTCATTATGCAAAGGAGCTGCAGCAGAAACTGGATATTCCGGTGTATCCCCTTCTTCAATGTACTGATACCGAGTTATTTTACCCTGATAAAGAAGCGGAAGTGAATCGTGGGAAAGATTATCTGTTTATCGGAAATTCCCGGGGTGTGGCGCGCCCCTGTGTTTTGTGGGCTGCCAAGGACAAGCTTCCTCTGAAAATCTGGGGAGCAGGCTGGAAAGCCATGCTAGGACCGGATAAGAGTATGGTGCAGGATGTTTTTATCGAAAACAGCGAAATTCCTGCACTATATAGAAGTGCTAAGGTGACCTTGAACGATCACTGGAAAGATATGCTGGACTACCAGTTTGTAAATAACCGTATTTTTGATGCCCTGGCATGTGGCTTGCCGGTGATTTCCGACTGCTGTGATGAACTGCGGGAAATTTTTCCGGATGCAGTGCTGTATTACAGCAACAAAGAAGAATTTGAAGACTGCGTGAAAAGAATCGAGACGGATTATGACGCAGTGAAAGCAAAAGTAGATGCCCAGTGGCCGATGATAAAGGAAAAGTATTCCTTTGAGGCGAGAGCGAAGGAACTGGTGGAGATTGTGGAGAAATACAGAACGGAGAATTCATGGCTTCAATAAAAACAATATCGAAAATTTTGATCATAATTCCAGCCTATAATGAAGCTGGCTGTATCGAGCAGGTGGTAGATAACCTGGAAAAAAATTATCCACAGTATGATTATGTGGTGATTAACGATGGCTCTACTGATGATACTCGTAAGATCTGCGCCCGCCGTGGCTATAACTTTATGGATCTGCCTGTAAACACCGGTCTTTCCGGTGCAATCAAAAGCGGCATGCGTTATGCCAATTACTATGGCTATGATTATGTATTACAGCTGGATGGTGATGGCCAGCATGATCCCAAATACATAGAAGATATGATCACCGAGATGGAAAGAACCGGCTGTGATATTGTGATCGGTTCCAGATTTAAGACCCAGAGGAAACCGTTTAATTCCAGGATGATCGGGAGCCAGCTGCTTACATATGCAATTATGGTAACGACTGGTGGAAAATATATTGGAGATGTAACCTCTGGAATGCGCCTTTTTAATAAGCGTATGATTAAGCGGTTCGGTTATGATATCAATTACAGTCCGGAACCGGATACTCTGGCATACCTGTTAAATTGTGGTGTGAAAATAGAGGAAGTGCAGGTGGAAATGCACGAACGGATTGCGGGAACCAGTTATCTGGACTTTAAGAATTCCATCTGGTATATGATGAAAATGTTTTTTTCTATTTTTATCTTCCAGTGGGTGCGCAAACGTGAGAAAGGAGACCAGAAATGAGTGATACACTGAAAGCCTTACTTGTTGTTGCCTCTATTTTGACGGTAGCCTGGATCCTTCGTAAGATACGAAAAAATAAGGTTAAAATGGAAGATGCTATTTTCTGGATTTTCTTTGCGGGTATTTTACTGATACTGGCTATTTTTCCAGAAATATCATATAAATTGTGTCAGATATTCGGAATTATGTCACCGAGTAACCTGGTATTTCTGGTAATCATATTCCTTTTGGTAGAGAAAATATTTACTTTATCTATTATTGTTTCCCAGCTGGAAGATAAGATTGGTGTATTGTCTGCTGAAGTGGCGCTCCGCTCTAAGGCTGAAAATAGAAAAATAGATAAAGTGGATGAAAAGGAAAACCTGCTGGAGCAGGGGGAAATAGAAAAACAGGAAATTCAGGAAGAAATTGGAATGAGAGAAAGCCGGTAGCTTTCTATATGCTTTAAAGTCTTTTAAAACATGCTTTAATGGAAATGAGAGAATATGAAGCAGGAATTTATCAATAATAAAATAAATAAAAAAGTGGAGAACACGGTTCATACATTTGTTGTCTGTGCTTATGGCGAGAGCCCCTACCTGGAAGACTGCATACAGTCTCTTTGTAATCAGAGAACAATCAGTAAAATACTGATCGCAACATCGACTCCAAATGAGTATATACTTGGCATTGGTGAAAAATATGGAATCCAGGTTCTGGTAAATCATGGAGAAAAGGGGCTGGCAGGAGACTGGAATTTCGCATACCGCTGTGCCAATACGCCTCTGGTAACCCTTGCCCATCAGGATGACAGATATTACGAAAACTATACAGAGGATGTTCTGGCAGCAGCAAAAAAATGCCGTTATCCTCTTATTATATTTACAGATTATAATGAACTTCGAAATGGAAGGACCGTAACTACGAATCAGCTTTTGAGGGTAAAACGTCTCATGCTGAGTCCTTTGAAGCTGTCTGTATTCTGGAAAAACAGATTTGTGAGACGGAGAATCCTTTCCATGGGATCTGCGATCTGTTGTCCGGCAGTAACCCTTGCAAAGGAGAATCTGGGCGATTTTTGCTTTAAAAATAATATGAAGAGTAATATTGACTGGCAGGCATGGGAGGAGCTTTCCAGAAAAAAAGGAGAATTTGCTTATACTGCAAAAGCCGGAATGGAGCACAGAATCCATCAGGAGTCTACCACTTCGGAGCTGATTGAGAAGAAGGGAAGAAAAGAAGAGGATCTGTACATGTTCCGGAAATTCTGGCCGGGATGGGCGGCAGCTCTGATTGAGAAGGCATATCAGAGAAGTGAGAAATCGAATGAAGTATGAGTGGTAAAAGTAATCAAGGGCTTTAGCTTTCGCTAAGGCTTTTTTCTATGGAAATGAGGCTTTTATAATTACATATTCTGCGGTATAATAAAATGGAATATACATTCGAAAGAGGAACTCTATGAATATCGTATACATAGCAACAGATTCCTATATTTCATTACTTGGAATTTCCATTAATTCCATTTTGATGAATCGTAAAAACGGGGAAAAAGTAAATTTATATATTTGTTCGCCAGATTTGACCAGTGAGCATAAGACACAGCTGTCTGATCTGGTGACTGTCTGTGGTGGAAATATTCATTATATTGATATTTCAGATTACGCAGAACATTTTCATTTTCAATTTGATACTTCCGGATTTCATCCTATTGTTTTGGCACGGCTTTTTCTGACATCTTATCTGCCAGAGGATGTGGACAAGGTTTTATATCTGGATTGCGATGTGATTGTAAATGGAAACATCTGGGAGCTGGAAAAGGTGAATCTTCAGGATAAGGCATTTGGGGCAGTACCAGAGCTATGCATGCCCAAGAAGCAGAAAGCAGAGATTGGTCTCGGGGAAAAGGACACATATTTTAACTGCGGCGTTATGCTGATCAATCTGGATTACTGGCGGGAAAAAAGACTTTCGGAAAGTTTCCTGGAGTATTTTATAAAGCAGAATGGTATGCTTCTTTATAATGACCAGGATATTTTGAATCATTGCTGCAAAGACAGAATTCAGAAACTATCACATACTTACAACTATAATCCGGCCCTGTATTATTTTCCGCGTTATTTTATCCGAAGTTATCAGCCAGAGTATTATTGCGCGAGTGCAAAGGAGTACGAAGACATACGCCAGAAACCGGTTCTGATACATTTCATGGGGGAAGAACGTCCTTGGGTTCATGGAAACTACAGTCCGTATAGAACAGTATATGAAAAATATAAATTGAATTCGCCCTGGAAGGATATGCCACTGATCTATGGAAAAGAAAAGGTACTTTTCTGCTACCATATACTAAATTGCATAACAAAAATCTTTCCCTGGTTCCGCAAATGGTTCACCCGGTTAATTGGGATATATTATTATCAGCTGGTGAAAAAATCATAGTGACTTATAGAGAATGAACGCAAAAGACAAGAGAACAGGTGCAAAATGGTACATATATTATTATCTACGTATAATGGAGAAAAATATATTATAGAGCAGCTGGAGAGTATTTTCAGCCAGACTTACCAGGAAATCCGGCTTTTCATACGGGATGATGGCTCTACGGATGCAACCGTTGAAAAAATACAACAATACTTTAGGCAATTCCCGGAGTATGCATCCAGAACAAACTGGGTTCCTAATGAAAAAAAAGAGAATCTTGGTTACATGCAAAGCTTTTGGAAATTATTAGAATCAGCTGGTGGGGCAGACTACTATGCCTTTTGTGATCAGGACGATGTCTGGCTTTCTCAAAAGGTTGAGAGAGGGGTTCTGGCATTGCAAAAAGAATGCGAAAATACCAGGGAGACTCCTGAAATTGCGGCAGAACTGCCACTGTTATATTTCTCCAATTTTTATCAGTGCAATGAAGACCTCAGTATAAAAAAAGAAGGAATGGTGTATCCGGGTCCTGTCAAATTCGAAAATGTTCTTTTTTATACACCAGCTTTTGGCTTTAGTATTCTGATCAATGAGAAATTGAGACAACTTGTCCTTGGTCCCTTTGATCATACCGGCCTGCCCCACGATGGATGGGTACAGAAAACAGCGGCAGCATTCGGCAGAATTGTTTATGACCCTGTGTGCACAGCATATTACAGAAGACATGAAAGTGCCGTCACTGCCAGCAATGCAAGTAAAACGTCTCTTATAAGAAACTGGCTGAAAAACGAGATCTTTGGGGAGTCAATGAAAGAGACACATGATGTATTGGAACGCTTTTATCAGATATATGGTAGTAAGATGAATGAAGCGGACAGGAAACTGTTGGAAGTATATGCGACAAGGAAGAAAAGTCTAAATATTTGGTGTCGAAGAGTTTGTTATAGAGAAGAGTTGCGCCCTTCTATTGGAGGACGGATGGCTCTTAGAGTATGTTTTTGGCTGAATCGGTATTAAAACCGTAGTTTTGGGAAATCTGGAATTCTTGCTTTTTAAATATAGATATGATAGTATTGCAGTTGATTTTTGATATGTTGTATTCATTACGGATTACGTTGTTTGTGCAAGCAATAACGCTTTGGAAACGGCAATCGGATATATCAAGGTAGGAGTATATAATTCTATATGGGGAAGATATTACACTATATACATGGACTTCCGCCAGTACGTGTTGGCGGACTGGTTGATTATGCCCTTGATCTGGCAGAAGTTCAGACAGAGCAGGGGCATACTGTAGAACTTTTAACGCCAGGGGCAATTTGGGGAAGAAATAGACATCACATTTGGTTTCGGAAAAAAAAGTTTAGAAATTTAGATTGGTATTGTATTGAAAATCCATTGCCGGTTCCTATGGCGTGTGGAATAAAAGATATTAAGTGGTATAGTAGTGATGCTGGATTTGATGAATATAAAAAATTTCTTGAAAAGATAAAACCAGATGTTATTCATGTCCATAGTTTGATGGGAATCCATAAAAGTTTTTTTAAGGCAGCAAAGGAGTTGCATGTACGGATTGTATATACGTCCCATGATTATTTTGGTATTTGTCCTAGGACGGATTTGTTAAGAGATGGGCACATTTGCGAGAATAAGGATTGGACCAAATGTGCATCTTGCTGTCGTAATAGTTTTGGCACTTGGCATTTAATATTTGATCAGTCAATTTTTTTGAGGATTTTTATGAGTCAAAACTATGCATTAAAAATTTTACAAAAATTGATGAAAATGAAAGCAAATGTTTTAAATAAAGATAAAACAGAAGCAGAAAAAAGTATTGATAGTTCATATAATTTGGAATATGAGAAGCTTAGAAAATACTATTGTGATATTTGGAAAATGATTGATTTTTTTCATTTTAATAGTGATGTAGCGCTGGAGGAGTATATAAAGAGAATTGGTGATGTTCCTCATGCAGTAGTGCCAATTTGTAATCGCTATTGTGGTGATCATAGAAGATTAAGAAAATATGGTAAAAAAATTCGTATCGGTTTTTTTGCTAATAATAGTGTGCATAAAGGTTTTTACAATTTATTAGAGGTTTTAAATTTACTATATAAAGAAGGATATGATTTCTGTTTAAATATTTATTTTCCGGAACCAGGTGATAAACCAGAGTATCTGGAAGAACATCCGCCTTATAAGCGAGATGAATTAGAGAAAATTTATGAACAAAATGATCTGGTGGTTGTTCCGAGTATGTGGAAAGAAACGTATGGACTTATTGTTCCGGAAGCCTTGAGCTATGGGGTACCGGTTGTTATATCAGAAAATGTGGGAGCTAAAATTTTATTGGAACATGGCACAAGACCCTTTGGAAAAATATATGGAACTGAAAATAAACAGTTATATTTGACGCTAAAACAAATATTAACTGATCATGGGATTTTATCTGAATGGAATACTAATATATGCAATGCAAAATTGGAGTTTTCCATGTTAAAGCATGTGAGTGAAATGATGATTAAATGTTATGGAGGAAAGTATGAATAGCAACAATTTAATTAAACCTGTAGATATTATAATACCGGTATATAATGCATTAGACGATTTAAAAATTTGTTTGGACAGTTTAAAAAAGCATACCGATTTGGATTTGAACAGGGTAATTATTATTAACGACAATAGTCCGGATCCTAACGTTAAGCTTTTTTTGGATAGTTTAGATTATTCATGGCTGAAGGTAATTCATAACGATACAAATAAGGGATTTTCAGCGAATATCAATTTAGGTATGTCACAATCTGAAGAAAGAGATGTAGTGTTATTAAATTCAGATACCGTATTAACGTCTAACTGGCTTCCCAAAATTGTCAGATGTGCGTATAGTTCATCTGAAATTGGAACCGTAACTCCAGTTTCCAATAATGCGACCTTATGTTCGGTTCCAAATTTCTGTGAAGAAAATGTATTACCGGAAAATATAAGTATAGACAAGGCGGCCGAGATTGTTGAACGGTGTAGTTTCCATGAATATCCGCAGATTACAGTTGCTATAGGTTTCTGTATGTTTGTTAAACGTGAAGTGATTAAATGCATTGGCGGTTTTGATGCAGAAACATTTCAGAGAGGGTATGGAGAAGAGAATGATTTTTGTAATCGTGCAGAACAGATGGGGTATATCCATGTAATGTGCGATGATACATATATATACCATAGTGGAACTAAATCTTTCGTATCGAAAGAGAAAGAACAGTATATTAGAGAACATGATAAAATTCTGCAAAAAAGGTATCCTGTACAAATGCATCGGAATGCAGTTCATTGTGCAACAAATCCTAATGCACATATCGGAAAAAATGTAGGATTATATTTCGGATTAGAAAACGGAAAGAAAAATTTATTATATTATTTACATTCGGATTTTTGTGTGGGAAAGAATGATAGTATAGGTGGCACTCAGTTTCATGTAAGAGATTTGAAAAACGGAATGCTGGAAGAATACAATATATATGTAGTTGCCCGTAATGGCGAATACATTACAGTAACGGGGTATGTTGGTGAACAGATTCACCATTTTGATTTCTGGGTGGGAGAGGCTGTCCCGTTTATTCCAGAGAAAGACCGCAAAATACGAAAAGTTCTGAATGATATCATTGAAGCGTTTGATATTCAGTTAATACATGTTCATCATGTAATTGATACGTCTTTAGATATTTTTTCATTAGCTAAGGAAAAAAATATTCCAGTTGTTTTAACTGCTCACGATTTTTATTATATATGTCCAACCACAAAATTGCTGAATAGTGAAGGCAAGTTTTGTTCCAAATGTAAAGTAGATCAGGAATGTATTACTTGTTTGAGAAAAACAATAGGGACAATAGATACAATTGACTATCTTAGCTTATGGCAGAAAAAAAGTACTAAAATTTTTGAAATCTGCGAAAAGATCGTTTTTCCATCAGAAAGCGCAAAGCAAATTTATGCGCAGGTATATCCTCAGTTTTCAGATAAGTATGTAGTAATAGAACATGGTGTTAATAGACAATTGGGGGAAGCTATTTCATATAATGAGGAAAAACTTGTAAGAGAAGAGTTTATCTTTGGCATTGAATCAACTAAGATATCATCTGGACAGATGATAGTTGATGGTTGGATAAATGCATATCAAATGGACCCAGAGAATGAAAGACTTTTATTAGAGATAGATACTTCAGAAGAAAAATATTATATTCCGTTGACTCTTTCCCTTATAGACTATACAAGGGGGATTGTTTCCCGGTTTATTGCATGTGTACCTGGCAAATTGTGTGAAAAGGAGACTCTGAAAGCGCAAATTGTTATAGCATCAGAAAGTCAACTGTTCACGGGGCAGACAGAGCCTGTGCAGATAAAGGGGAATCGAAAACTGAAAAAGAAAAAACTCAGAGTTGCATTTATTGGTGGTCTTGACGTATCTAAAGGTAGCGGTGTTGTCTATGACATTGTGAAAAAAGGTTCTAAGGATGTTCAGTGGTACACTTTTGGAACAATTGGAGATGAAAAACTGGAAAATCTGAAGCAGGATAATTATGTTTCGCTTGGAACTTATAATCAAAAAGACCTGCCTGCATTACTTAAAATGCATGAAATAGATGTTATTGGTATTTTATCAATCTGGCCTGAGACATATTCTTATACAATGTCTGAAGCTATTCTCAATGGAATCCCAGTAATTGTTTCTGATATTGGGGCTTTAGGGGAAAGACAAAAAAAGCTGAATGCAGGATGGACTGTAAGTGTTGATAATATTGTAGAGGATTTTGTTAAAGTTACAAACAATATATTAAACGATATGCAGGGACTGGAAGAAATAAAGAAGCGTGTTTGTAATATTAATCTGAAAACTCTTACACAGATGAATAAAGACTACAGTATTTTATATAAAGAATGTCAGGAAAAGAGACCGAATCGTCATATGAGTTGGGAATATGACAAACAAAAAATATATAATACATACTATTATAGAAATGATCTACAGACAAAATCAACAGGTGATAATGTAATCGGGGATGAACAAAAACAGCAGTATATGAGAGATGCTGAGGAACTGCGTATTTTGAAAACCACTTTAACATATCAGCTTATGATTAAAATAATTCATATGCGTATGCCATTTAAGCAGCAAATCATGAAAGTGGTTTATAAGATATGGAAACGCAATTAATTAACGGAGGATATAACAATAATAATGAAGTTAATTAAAGAACTTTGGAACTATCGTGAAATGATAATAAGTTTGGTAAAAAGAGATTTAAAGGGACGTTATAAAGGTTCTGTTATGGGATTTTTGTGGACAATGATCAATCCATTGTTACAGTTGGCTGTGTATACATTTGTGTTTTCGGTTATTATGCCAAGTGGGGTAGATCGTTTCTATTTATTCTTGTTTGTGGCGTTGGTTCCATGGCTGTTTTTCTCGACTTGTCTGTCAACAGGAACAACAGTTATCTTTGCCCAGCAGGAAATGGTAAAAAAGATTTATTTTCCCAGACAGATATTGCCGATATCTTTCACTATAAGCCAGTTTGTGAATATGTTGCTGAGCTTTGTTGTTATTTTTATTGTACTCATTTTTAGTGGAATTAAATTTAATTTTAAAGCCCTTGCATGTTTACCCATTATTATGCTGGTACAGTTTATATTATGTCTAGGAATCACTTTTGTGGTTTCTGCACTGACTGTTTACCTTCGGGATTTGGAATATATTTTAAGCATTATTTCAATGGCTTGGATGTATTTAACACCAATTTTGTATCCGATCGAAAATGTTCCAGAGGCATATAGAGGAATCTGTTACATAAATCCGATGACATCAATTATAGTTGCATATAGAGATATTTTATATAGCAGTAAAGTGCCTGAAATGGGTACTTTGATGATTGCAGTATTTATGGGGATCCTGTTATTAGTAATTGGACTTGTCTCTTTTGAACGTTTGCAGAGACATTTTGCAGAGGAGTTATAGAATGAAACCGGAAAATGCAATAGAAGTATGTGATTTAAAAAAGAAATTTAAGGTTTATTATGATAAGGGCCGCTCGCTTCAAGAAAAGATTATGTTTAAAAATCGTAATTATTATGAAGAACGCTGGGTGTTAAAAGGGATTTCTTTTGATATTAAAAAAGGTGAAGCAGTAGGTTTAATTGGACATAATGGATGTGGAAAAAGTACAACATTAAAATTGTTAGCTGGAATACTATATCCCGATGGTGGAAGTGTGGAACTGGCAGGAAGAGTTTCTAGTTTATTGGAACTTGGAGCTGGTTTTCACCCAGATATGAGTGGTAGAGAAAATATTTACATAAATGCTTCCATATTTGGTTTAACGAAAAAAGAAATTGATAAAAGATTGGATGAAATCATTGAATTTTCAGAATTGGAAGAATTTATTGATAACCCGGTTAGAACATATTCGTCTGGAATGTATATGAGACTGGCTTTTTCTGTAGCAATTAATGTTAATGCTGATATATTGTTAATTGATGAGATTTTGGCAGTTGGTGATGTGAATTTTCAGACAAAATGCTTTAATAAGCTTATGGAAATTAAGGCTAAGGGAACTACTATTGTTTTAGTGTCTCATTCTCCAGAGCAAATTGAAAGAATTTGTACAAGATCTATCTGGCTTCAGGACGGAGAAATCCGAATGGAGGGAAATGCAAGAAAAGTTCATAAGGCATATTTGGAATTTATGAACGAAGAAAGAAAAAAAATAGAGGAAAAAGAGAAGAAAGAAAAGAGTAATATCAATCCAGCAGAAGAGAGGAAAGAAAATGCAAGTGTGGATGATATTAAGCGAAGAGGAACTGGGGAGGCTCGTATTACTTCAGTAAAATGTTTGAATGAAGATGAAAAAGAGGAACATTTTTTCTTAAAAGGTGATACGATTCAATTTGAGATTGAATATAAGGTGAATAAAAAAATTCCAAAAGCGTATTTTGGATTGTGTATCCTACGAAACGACGGAGTTAGATGCTATGGTATTAATACTAGGGCAGAAGGCCTAGAATATAAAGAATTGAACCAGAATGGAAAAGTTACACTTGTCTTTCCTAAAATTCCGTTAATGAAAGGTGTATTTATAGTCGATGCTACGATCGAAGATCAGGTAGGAAATACCATTGATTATTATGATAATGCAGTATCTTTCGATATATCGGTAAATGAGCCGGGAAGTGGTGTAGCCTATTTAGAACATAAATGGAATTTGGAGTGAGCGTATGATAATACCTGTTGTTTTTTCATTGGATCCAGTAAATAATTTGCCATGTTTATGGAGTTTTTATAAAGGAGTATCTTTTGCAAAACGTTTTGCGTGGCCAGTTATTTCGCAGGAGCGTTATTTCGAATGCTTTGGCAGGCATCCTAAGGGGTTCGAATTTTTTGAAGAAGATGCAGTATGTGCCAAATTTGAATATGATAAGCCAGAAGTAGAAGATTTAAATAAAATAACGCAGGTGAAATTTCCTGAGAAAATTGAAAGGGAATATATTCGTGGATTTGCATCACAGACAGATGCATATATGACTTGTCTCATAAAATCATGGCCGGAAATGGAAGCGTTTTTAAGAAATGCAATTAAAATAATAGAGGCACAGTATACAGAGAAAATAGAAGCTTTCATTGTATTTCAGTCCTATAAGTTCATTGACAATGTAGCAGATGAGGTGAAAATCCCGGTGTTCCATTACGAATGGGGACCTATGAGATATGATTTTTATAGAAATACTTCATATTTTGATAGAAAAGGAATTTACGGAGACAGTGACTTTCAACAGCGTTTGGAGAAATTTAATGAAGAATGGGATGACTCACTTCCGATATTTTCAAAAAGAGAATTATTGGCACTTCTTTTAGAAAAAGAATACTTACATTACGCAACAGACATGTATCCAAATCCAAAGTATGAAGTTGGGCTTGCGTTTGGCTACAGTAATGCGACAGCTGTAACAGCGAGAAATCGTATTTCTGCTGTTGAATTATATTCAAAGGTACAAAGGATATTTTCAGAAGACGAAATTGGGGTTCGATATCATCCCGGGGATCCCTTGCATGCAAATTTGAGAAAAGGTCAGGAAAGTTCAGGAAAACTGATTGATTTTATTCTTAATTGTAAAAGAATTGCATGTGCATGTTCAAATGTTGCGTTCGAGGCTATGTTGTTTGGAAGAATAGTATATGAAGAGAAATGGTCTCAGTACGGATGTATAGCAAACAATTTAGATGAGGGATTAACAGAACGCATGCCAGATGATCATATTATGAATTTTGTGGTATTTAATTTGTTGATTCCCTTTGAGTTGCTTAACAATGTGGAATATATAAGATTTAGATTAAAAGAAAAAAGCGAGAAAAGGATTTTCTTATATCATTTAAATTACTATTTATCAACATTAAATATAAGTAAGAGGATTTTGAAACTGGATTCGGATGCGAGACTGAAAGTGATTATAGCTATTCGAGAGGGAAAAATGGAAGCAAAAGAAATAGATGTAAAAGAATATGTTGATTTTAATATAGAAGAAGGATTTGGAGCAGAGGTTACAAATCAAATAAAGGAAGAACGCACTAAAAATTTAATTAAGGAAAAAGAGTCATATATAAATTCTCTTGTATCTAAATGCCAAGAAGAATATGAAGAACTGGTGAAAACAAACGAACTTTTAAAAAAAGAGCAGGAGTACAGTAAGTCACTTTTGGAGGGAATTAAGTTTAGGGATGATAGAATTAATGAACTTGATAGTCTTCTTTCGAAGGAACAAGCATACAGCAAGTCTTTAATAGATGGCATTATATTTAGAGATTCAGAAATTAAACGAATTACGGAAGATGCTGGTAATGTTCATGAAATGATGGAATATCTGGGAGAAAAAATGAAATCTGTTGAATCTGAGGTTAAGGGATGCAAGAGTTCTATCGAATCCGAAATTGAGGCTAAAAAAAATAGATGGAAGATATTTGGAAAAAAGAAATAAAAAGCTAAGGGGATATTAGATTATGGATATCACAGAAATGAGAAAAAAGAAATGAGAATAAATAAAAAAAACTGGAAGAATATATTCCTGATTGGGCTTTTATTGTTGCTGACGGTAGTAGCAATTGCGACCACCACATACACGATAACATTTAATTATGATACAGATGAATTATCAGGAGATGTAGCGACATTATATTTTGATTATGGAAATGGCTATTCGGAAAATCTATCATCGTATGTAACAATAGATGGAGATAAGGTTACATTTCCATTGAAAAAATATAGGGAGATAAGAAAATTACGTTTTGTGCCTGTACGTGAAGCTGGAAAGAAAAGTGAAATTGTTTCAGCTGAAATAAAAACAGGGAATTTTTCTATAAAAAAGTTATCTGAGGATAATTTAGTAAACTTGCTAACAGAAAATTCAAATGTATTAGTACAAAATAGCGGTATTTATGTAGAAAAAAAGGAGGGGGAAGATTATAATCAACTGGAATTTCCCAGTACCTTGATTAGATATAAAAAAAGAATTATTCCCCTTATGATGGAAGCTATAAGAAAACTATTATGTTTTGGGGCTTTGATTATTATAGGCATTGTAGCATATTATGTGGGAAGCAGTAGGCCGTTATTTCCTAAAAGTCCAATATATTCAAGATGTATTATTGGGCTTATTCTTGTTGCTGAATATTTTATAACGCAAAATTCAAAGTGGCTTATTGCGGGAGTTGGATTTTTTATAGTATTTTTACTGATTGGAAAATTGGGTCTTATTTGGAACTCAACACAAAAAAGAAGCGCTTACTTTAATTTGGTTGTTTTGAGTGGGTACAGTTTTTTGATTTCACGCATAGCGTTAGATGATGGCATTCTTTTCTTTGGATATCTTGTTTTATTGTTTCTAGTGACAGGACTTTTGATTGGCATATTTAATGAAAAAACAGAAAGTACTGACAAAGATTCAAAAGGGAATATTGATATTGTTCAAATTTCTGGATTATATGTGCGCGTTATGATTGTCTATATTCTTTTCTATATTATGAAGAATATATTAATAAATAGCAATTATGATGTGATGACAGCTGTGTATAATTGCGATACGCAAATTGCATTGATGAATATAACTTGGATGTTTATTTTTATTTCCGTCTTGTATTTTTTTCTGGGAAATGGAATTGCTAACGTGCTTTTTGCAATTTTGTCTCTTGTATTGTTAATCGGAAATTATATAAAGATTTCTTACCATGATACATATTTGACGCCAATGGATTTTTGGCAGATCGGAGATATGATAAGAATATCAGGTAGTATTGTAGATAAACGTTTATTGATTGGGATTGTTGTCTTATGTGTAGGATTTGTAATACTGCTTATTAAGTTTAGAAAACAAGTTGCAAAATATTTAATTCCTCATATAAATGTTGTTGCAGGAATTGTAACATGTATAGTCTGTGTTTTTTGCACTAAAGATTTTCTGGATGATAAATATATGGAAGCATATAATGTGGGCTATAAATGGTATGTAACTGCTTATATCGGTGAAGAGACTAGTGGGATGTATTTATATAATATGTTTAACGTTGCACATATGGGGGATAATGCAGTTACAAAACCGGAGGATTATACGGAAGCTCATGCATTAGAGCTAAAAAAAGAGTTTGAAGAATATAAAACAGGAGAAAGTACAGATACATTCCCTAATATTATATGTATAATGGCTGAATCATTGTTCGATATCGAGAATATTGATTCTTTGACGTTTAATCAGGAAATTGAACCGACAATACATAAATATATGAAGAGTACATTAATTTCACCGAGGTTTGGTGGCTACACTGCTGCTGTGGAATACGAAGCATTAACTGGACACAGTCTGTATTTTTATAAAGATGGAACAATGCCGTATACAACATATTATTCAGGAAAGACAGTCAATTCGGTTGCAAGTGAATTAAAAAAAGATGGATATGCAACGATAGCGTGCCATCCTAATACAGGGGATTTTTATTCTCGTGAAAAAGCATATTCTAAAATGGATTTTGATAAGATGTATACGATTGCTGATTTCGATTTGTCAGATTCGGATTATACAGTTGCTGGTTATTGTAGAGATATTCCTTTTGCAGATAAGGTAATTGATATTATGGATTCCCAGACTTCTCCAACTTTCTTGTTTGGAGTTAGTATTGCAGGACATTATACTAGTGAAGATCATTATGCCAAGACGGATATTACAGTTGAGGGAAATGACTTAACAGATGATGATAAACATATTTTAGAACAGACCGCTGCGGCATATCAGGAATCAGATGAAATGCTTCGTAAGCTGATTGAATATGTAGACGAATGCGAAAAACCTACAATTCTTTATGTATTCGGAGATCATTTGCCTCCATTACCGATGTATGAAAAATTGAATTATATTGAGAATCCAGTAAATAAATATGGTACTGTCTTAGTTGGATACAGTAATTACAAGGATATTGAATTTCCACAGTATATGACTCCTAATCAGTTGGGGCCACAGATGTTGATTGATGCCGAAGTAGAACATAACAGTTATTGGGATTATATATATTCATTGAGAGAAAAATATCCCGTGATTCAAAAAGAATTTATTTCAACTGATGCTGCGGAAAATCTTGAAACATATAGATTTATACAATATGATCTGATGTTTGGAAAAAAATGGATGTTGGATGATGTTGGTGAATAATCGGAGGATAAGGTGTGACTGAACGTAATCGCAATATAGATGTTATCAGAGGCATTATGATGTTGCTTATTGTTTTATATCATGCATGGGTAATTTGTGATGCAGCTCCTATTGGAAGTAAAGTGCTGGGAACATTTATTAGTTTAGGCGGAGAAATTGGGGTAACCGGTTTTTTTATGCTTAGTGGATTTGGGATTTATTATGCTATATCAAAAACAGAAGATGCAGGATGTTTTAATTTTTGTAATTTTATGAAAAGACGCTTTCAAAGAATATTGCCACAGTATTATGTGGCTTTCTTTGTTATTCTCCTTTTTACAGATGGGGCCCAGTATCTTTCAGGAATACATATTTTAGATATTGTTTCACATATTTTCTTTATACATAATTTGTTCCCGTCTTATTTTGGGGCAATTAATGGGGTATTGTGGACAATGGGAGTTATTATGCAGTTTTATATCATTTCCATATTTTTATATAGAGGAATAAAAAAATGGAAGATGGTATTTGTTGCAGGAGCAATTATTTTAACTGTTTTATGCAAAATAATTGCCTTTAAATATGTACTTCCGATGGTAGGTGAACAGTATGTGCTATATGGAGGGCGGCAGTTGATAACAGCTCTGGATAATTTTGTACTGGGAATGTTTTCTGCATATGTTTTATCCAAAAAACACATTGAGAAAAAATGGTGCTATAGTTTAGTGTGTGCAGCTGCTTTGGTATTACTAGAAATCTGGGGAATAATAGGATTAAAAAATGGAATCCATGTAGCTCATCCGATTGGATATGTATGGCACAGTGTTACTGCATGTTTACTTTTGGTTATTTTTATTTCTTTTTCTTATCTGCCTTTATCTTATGAAAATGGGATTGTTAAAAGTTTATTATGGGTTTCAAAATATGAGTATGGAATATACTTATGGCATTTGGTAATGTTTAATAATTTGCGTACAAAAGCGCCTATTGTTCAGAATTTGATAGATAATAATTTACATTGGATTGCTATAGTATTTTTTATAATATTGGCAGTTATAGCAGGATGGCTTTTCTCTGTAATTATTGATGGACAAAAAATGAAAAAGATTAAGTAGAGCGTGGAGGGGAATATGAAAACAATAGCTGTTGTACCGATGAAACTAAAGAATAGACGATTGCCAGGAAAGAATACAAAATCTTTTACAAATGGTAAACCTCTTTGCTATTATATTCTTTCAACATTGTTGAAGGTGAAAGAAATTGATGAGGTATATGTATATTGCAGCAATCCTGATATTCAGAAATTCATTCCAGAAGGAGTAATATATTTGAAAAGAAGTGCGTTATTGGATCAGGATACTACCAGCATGACAGATGTTTTGGAATGCTTTGCAAAAGAGGTACCGGCAGACATTTATGTAATGACACATACTACAGCTCCTTTTATTTCAGAAAAATCAATTCACAAAGGGCTTGAAGCGGTATTGAGCGGAAAATATGATTCTTCATTTGCTGCTAAAAAACTACAGGATTTTTTATGGAAAGATGGAGTGCCATTTAATTATGATCTTACTAATATTCCAAGGACACAAGATTTGAAACCGTTGTATGAAGAAACAAGCGGTTTTTATATTTATAAACAAATAGTGATATCTGAATTACACAGAAGAATTGGGGAAAATCCTTTTATTGTAGAGGTTAATGAAATCGAAGCTGTTGATATTGATGAACCAGAAGATTTTATAATTGCAGATGCTATTTATAACTATTTGCTTCAGAAAGATGTGAAAGACAATGAGTAAAATCAGACTTTTGGATTGTACACTAAGAGATGGTGGCTACTGTAATGATTGGATATTTGGAAAAAACAACATTCACAAAATCATTAAAGGTTTATTGGAAGCGAATATAGATATTATTGAATGTGGATACATTAGTCAAAAAAAAGAATTTAATATTGATAGAACTCAATATACTTCCTTTAAGCAGATTGGAGAATATATTCCTCAAAATAGAGAAGGAAAAATTTTTGTTGGAATGATTAATTATGGGGAATATAAGAAAGCGTTAGATTTCTTTGTAAATACCCCAATGAATGATCTTGAAAAAGTAGAAGATATAGATCATTTGCGTTTCTTGGCAAATGGAATTGATCTTCACTTCAACTATGTTGATTCGGAATCTATTTCGGTAGATACTCCTAAAGATTTAGAAAAGGTTAGGAATATTATTATGAGCAAAATAAAAAATGGCGAAATAATCCTCTCAGAAATCGGGGGGGGTACTAAAGAGTATCTTAAATATGATTCTATTACGCAATTGCTCCTTAATAAAGGAGCTTCCTGTATAATAAAAAGCGTGGATGTTGAAAATTGAAAATACCTCAGAGTACAATAAGACTACTGACTGGCAGGTTAGTAAAAATCTTATTATACAGAGAGG